>JAUXJX010000274.1 GCA_030624545.1 Bacteroidota bacterium
AGGGCTCAGGATGGACGCTCTTGGTTATCTTAGAATTATGGATTTAGTACTCCACAGAATTATCATAAAATCAATAAGTTGTATATCGCAGAAATGGAGATTTGCTATAGTCCACCCTGAGCGGAGTCGAAGGGTGGACCCACTATGAACGAGTCTGCAACACCCTGGAAGACAGGGAAACGAAAGGTGAGCGGAAACGAAGGGTGGACAGCACAAGCTACTTGTGGTACTTTTCACCTGCCATAATGGTGAACCCGCGATAGAGCTGCTCGACTAATATGAGTCGCACCATATCATGGGAAAAAGTCAGTTTCGAGAACGACCACACCTCGTTGGCCCGATCGACCAGACGAGGCGAAAGCCCCAACTCGCCGCCAATCAGAAACGCAACAGGATTCGGATTTTGCTCACCCTGTTTCTGCAGCGCGCGGGCCATTTCAATTGAATCGCACATCTGTCCCTGCCGATCCAGAGCGATGACATAATCGGATGGATTGATGTGGCCGGCGAAAAGCCGGGCCTCCTGCCGCGTGATTTCTTCGTCCGATAATTTCGAAGAGGCCCGCTTCGCGCGAATCTCGACCATTTCCACCTGGGCATAATGTTTCAGTCTTCTGAGGTAATCTTGTATGCCTTCTTGCAGGTAGGAATGCTTGGTTTTTCCAATTACGAGGATTTTGATGTGCGGTCGTGGCATGGATTACAGCTTCAGACAATTGCCTGAATCAGGATCTTCTCGATTAAATCAAGGCAGTCCTTTAATCTTATAAATCCTGGTTCAGACACTCTTCCCCATCTTTCTCTCCAGCCTTTTCAGCCGCCACAACAGTCCCTGCCGGGCTTCTTCATAATATGGATTTGGGCGCAATTCGTCGATAACGCCCAGGTTTTCCAGGGCGCTCTGAGTATAGTTCTTGGCCTTTTCCAAATCGATGATGCGATGCTCGCAGGCCTTAGCCAGTTCTTCGTAGGCCTCCAGGCAAAAGCCATCCTGTTGCAGAGCTTCCTGCCAGAATGGGACAGCCTCGACGTACTGACGATTTTTCTTATGAATTGCGGCGATGCGCAGCAATACGCCGGTCCTTTTCCCAGGCGGAAGATCCTGGCTCAGAAGATCCTGATAGAACTTCAAACCATCGTCATAAGCGCGCATGTCATCATAGGCCCGGCCCATCCTCAGCCAATCGACGTCATCCGAAAGATTTTCCGCCTCGCCCTGGTACAATTTGATCATTTCATTCAGCAAGCCTACCAGGGAGAGAATGTCCATTTGATTGTGATAAAACACGGGCCCCAGCGGTCTTGGGTCTCCGGTTCGCAGGTAGCGGAAGTAAAGCTCGGGAATCAGATAACCCGGCACATCGCCTTCGCGCTCGACCCCCAGTACGCGGGACTCGAGTGCGGCCAGAGTGCATTCTTCATACGACTCCTTCCACAGCCGCCTGGCAGGATGTAAGACATCGATGTTTGCAAAATTTGGATCCGGCCAGTCCAGCCGGTGAATTACCGCTCGATTCGCCAGAAGGGGCAGATCAAAACTTTTTCCATTGAAACTCACGATTGCACCGTTGCGGCCACGAGCCCTCTCAAAATGGGCCATGAATGATTGAAGCGCCGCCGACTCCTCTGAAAACTCCCGCATAAAAAACTGCTCAATGACGAAGCGTTCATCCTCAAAAAATCCGATTCCGATCAGATAGGCAACCGTACCGACTCCGCCGGAGAGGCCGGTGGCTTCCGTATCAATGAACAAGAGATTTTCCAGCCTGATATTTCCATAGTCTGCATTTTTCGCCACGTACACAAGCGGCGCGGCATCAACATCCAAAATGTCCCCTATCCGGTACCGGCCGTGCAAGGAGGCCGTGTCATACGAAATCCGGTTCCGCCAGCACGGGCCGAACTCGGTGGGGAATTCTTCACCCGGAAGAAGCGCAGCAAATGCGGATATTTCAAAATCCGGGGAAGCCGACGAAAAAATCGGCGCAGCGCGATCCAGTTTGGCGAGTTTTTCTTTCAGATTCATGTTGGTAATGCGTCGCTTATCCTGCTTGTTCAATTCAGATTGCCGGAACAGATTCTGATTGCGTTATAAAACAAATAATGCTATCATACCACCGGCATGCGAGTTTCGGAGGTTATTTTCTTACTCGTTGAATATTATAACGCTCGCATAATCAGATGCAAGGATTTGTGTGGCGTGTCACAATAGAGGAACCTATATGAACCAATCAATCTATCAGATCTCCTTTGTCGACCTTACATGGGTATTGATTCCTGTCTGTGTGGTTGTTGCAATCCATTTACGCTGGTCTTTGAGAGTATCTTCGATTCTTTACGGACTCTTCAGGATGGTATTGCAGCTCATACTAATCGGCTACGTCTTGAATCATGTTTTTGACTCAAATCAACCTTTGGTTGTTGTCGGGATACTTTGCGTCATGCTTACGGCCGCAGGTATGATCGCGCTCAGACCGGTTCGAGAAAAAAGAAAATCACTCTACATAAAAGCATTTACTGCAATCTTGATTGGCAGTCTCATAACATTTGTGACGGTTATAAAAGGAGTGGTCTCTCTGACGCCATGGTATGATCCTCATTATGTCATTCCATTGGCCGGGATGATTATTGCTAATGCGATGAATGCCGTGAGTCTCGCGGCAGAGCGCTATGAGGTGGAGATTGAAAGAGAAGGCAACAGGGCGAAGGTTCGCGGTACTGCCCTCCAGGCCGCGCTAATACCTATCACAAATTCGCTTTTTGCCGTCGGGCTTGTTTCACTCCCCGGAATGATGACCGGCCAAATACTATCGGGTATTTCTCCACTAATTGCGGTGCGCTACCAGATCATGGTCATGTGCATGGTTTTTGGCTCGGCGGGCATTTCAACGGCCCTTTATTTGATATTTCTAGAAAAGGATTTTAAGTTGAGAGGAATGTTTAGTCCAAGATCAGGCTGACGGCGGCAGCGAAAGCAGAAGGATGGTGCTGCCACGCGAGCAGGCAATCTCTCTGGCCCAAAATACTGACATCACTACGCCGAAGCGATCAATTCTGCTCTAGAGTCGAAGAGTAGGTCGGCAAGTAAGCCCTCCGGAAGAGCCGAGGAATCACACCATGACGAGAGCCGCTGGCAGCAAGTTTGTGGCCGCGTTAAGCCATTGCTTTATGAATACGGGTTTGCTACCTTATATCATGCCAGAAATATCGAGATTCCTGGGTATCGTAATTGCTATGTTTTATCGGGACCATGAGCCGGCTCACTTCCGTGCGAAATATGGTGAGTATGAAATTACCGTTGAGATAGGTACGGGTGTGGTCGACGGACAATTTCCCCGACGGGCTCTGGGACACGTTTAGAATGGTATAAGATTCATAAAGAAGAATTGCTTGAGGATCGGACTTTAGCAAAAAACAAAAAACCTCCAGGAAAAATCGCCCCTTTGGAGTAATGCCATGTTGCCACGCGTTAAGCAAGCCTCGTATGTCAGGGACTATGTTATCCGCATTGTGTTTTCGGACGGTGCTGCAGGTGAGGTGGATTTCGAAAAAGAACTCGAGGGTGAGGTATTTGAACCTCTCAGGGACTTATCTTATTTCAGACAATTCGAAGTTCATCCCGAACTCCACACTTTGACCTGGCCGAATGGTGCAGACTTCGCTCCCGAATTCCTGTACGATAAGATCAAAATTACTGTGTAAAGAGTTGTTCCAGCGAATTACGAAGAAAGTTGGTGATAAACAGCTCAACTGAGCATTTACATTTTCGCCAGCATACCATCCTTTGCCATCTCCCCAACACCTAGTTTCCACCCCACGCGAGCGGTTACAAGATCTCGATCTGCGATCCCTTCGCGTTCTTGGCGGCTTTTCGAGAAATATGATCTTCTATCTCCCCCCCATCCCCATCTCCAATATCGCCAACGTACTCTTCTTCCCCATCTCACCGACCTCAAGAACGGGACCGACACAGGACGGACACCCCGCCTCACACGAACATTTTTGGATTAGGTCACGCGCCGCAGCCAGAAGCCGGTCGTGGATCTCGAATAGCTTTTCGCTAAAGCCCACACCCCCGGGATAGCCGTCGTAGATGTAAAGTGTTGCTTGCTGGTGAAAAGGCGATTTTAGCATGGGCACGGCGTGAATGTCCTTGGGGTCGCACATGACAAATAGCGGAGCAACGGTTCCC
>JAUXJX010000483.1 GCA_030624545.1 Bacteroidota bacterium
AGGCATTCGCATGTACAATGCCTTCGATGATAACGAAAAGCCCCCTTTGGTTTTGGTCGGCGTAGATGCAAATGAGAAAGATCTATGTGCCGGACCGATCTCCAACTACGGCGCAAATAAAGCTTTGAATTCCTAATTTCGAATTCGAAAATGTTGTGAAAAATGTTCGAATTATTCAAGTTATAGCACACCTTTTTGACTTTTTTCTTGATTTTGGCGGCTATTTTAGCTATACATACGCAGGGTGACTGCAGCGGGAAAAAACGATGGAAGATGAAGAAACACAGTCTATTTTTGATTTGCAAGAGTAAAAGTTGCGCATTGGTCTAGGTTTCCCAGAACCACCATAAAATTATTGGCGGAACCGGTATACCAATTGGGTATCTGCTATAGGTCTCATTTTTTTGGTGGAAATCTACTCATCCATATATTTGAACCGACGGTTCAAACATGAAGTGTTCGTCATATTTTGAGTATCTTTTCTAATTTATCCTATGCATCGGGGCTCCTATGGATTTCCCGCAAGAGCACTTCGGGCTCGTATTAGTTGCCACATTTGGCATTTTGGTTCTAATTGTTGGCGTTCTAGTCAACATAGTGATCGGTTATCGCCGCGTAAAGAGGGAATGTGACAGCCTTGAAATACGGGTTCAAGAGCGCACGGCAGAACTCTCCGAAGCCAATCAAAATCTGAAGAGAGAGATGGTGGAGCGCGAGCAGGCAGAGCTTGCGCTAAGGGAGAGCGAAAAGCTGACCGCCACAGGCCGCATGGCTGCCCGTATAGCCCACGAGATTAACAATCCGCTGGCAGGTATCAAGAATTCATTCTTGCTATTGAAAGGCGCCGTTGTAGAAGACCATCCGCATTTTCATTATGTTGACGACGTTCATAACGAGATTGATCGGATCACAAACATCGTGCGTGAAATGTACCATCTCTACAACCCTGAAACCGAAAAGCCAGTCGAGTTTGAGCTCAAGCGTAATATTGAGGACCTACTTTCTCACTTTGAGCCCACTTGCCAAGAGCGTGGCGTAAAAGTGACCGCCAAACTCCCCGAGTCGTCTATCATCGTAAATCTGCCGCAAGGATCCCTGCGCCAAGTGATGTCCAACACACTTCAGAACGCAATAGAGGCCTCCCCGTCCGGGGGCACAGTTAATGTTCGCGTAGATGCAGACAATGATCATTTGAGCATATCTGTAGCCGATCAGGGAAAAGGCATTCCGGAAGAGAACAAGGGGAGAATATTCGAACCGTTCTTTACGACGAAAGGTGAATCTGCCAATGGTGGGTTGGGTCTCGGGCTCTCCATTTCCAGGAGCTTGATGCAGGTGATGGGCGGATCGCTTTCCTTCTCGAGTAATGGCAAAGAAGGAACAGTATTTACGCTGACGGTGCCGCTCACGAGGAAGTAAGATGCACAGTAATCAACCCGACATGGCAAGGATTTTGATCGCGGATGACGAATTGACATTCCTGAATTCTACGGCGGATTTGCTGCGTGGCGAGGGGTATCAATGTACATGCGCCCCAGATGCGGCCACGGCTGCCAAGATGCTTAATGCCAACAGGTATGATTTGTTGATTGCAGACATCAAAATGCCTGGTAACCCGGAGCTCGAGTTGATTCAAGAGCTGCCGCGTGTCTCACAAGGCATCCCGGTTATCTTGGTTACGGGCTATCCTTCGTTCAAGTCCGCACTAAAGTCGATTCGCCTGCCGGTTTTTTCTTACGTTGTCAAGCCGGTTGATTTCGAGACGCTGCTGGCAGAAGTTCACGCGGCCCTAAATAATCAGCTGGCTTATGATATGATTGTCGATGCAAGAAAGCGTTTGGAAAAATTAGGCAAAGAGCTTTTAGATGCTTACGAAAGAATGAAAGAAACAAGCGCCGGAACTACTTCAAATCTCCTAGATACACACATTGAGATTCTGATTCGAAATATAATCGATACGCTTGCCAACCTAGGCAATTTATCGGAGACTCATTCTGTTGGCAATGATCAACAGGGAGCGTGCCGGCTGGTGAATTGTCCACCAGAGATAGTGCTGACGGAGGTTTTGGAACAGATGAGCGGGATGATGAAAAAGATCAAAAGAAATTTTGCTTCTAAAGAGCTTTTTATGTTGCAAAAAAGATTCGATGACCTTTTTGATAGTGATAATTCATCCCGGAAATCTGCTTAAGATATAAGGTGAGTCTGACGGATTATTGAGTTGGTTGTTGAACTCTTACAAAGGACATTGATTGAAGAAGCCGGAAAAGGCCATGCTAAAGTATAGGAAGACCTTGGAAAATGTTATCAACTCGTTAAGGGATGGATTCTATATCGTAGATGGCAATGGGGTCCACCTGGAGGTGAATCCCGCTTTTTGCGAGATGACAGGTTTTAGTCGTGAAGAATTACTTGGAGATTCTCCGCCCCACCTTTACTGGCCGGATGAAGCATCAGAAGACACTTGGCATAAATTGCAAGAGATCTTGAAAGGAAAATCCTCTGATATTGAGCTGCTATTCAAGAGAAAAAGTGGCAAGAACTTTCCTGTTATTGTTAGTCCGGGCACATTGAGAGATGAAAATGGAGAAGTTCTGGGATACCTTGCTACAGTTAAGGACATTACCGAGCGCAAGCAGGCAGAGGAAGAACTGAGCATAAGAGAAGAACGTTTCCGCAGTCTGGTACAGCACGGTGCAGAAGGAATTTATCTCCTCCAATTTGATCAGCCGATTCCAGTCAATTTGCCTGAAAACGAGCAAATAAAAGCCATATACAAAGGAAAAATTGTTGCTTGCAATGATACATTTGCGCACATGTACGGCTACTCCCGTTGGGAAGAAATGGTCGGTAAAAGACTAATTGAGATACACGGTTCTGAAGATAATCCGAAGAATATCGAGTCGTTACGTTCTTGGATCCG
>JAUXJX010000174.1 GCA_030624545.1 Bacteroidota bacterium
GCCTATACGATTCATGCTTTTGTGAACAAGGGAGGCCAGGCTGTAAGGCCGCCTAAAAAATTCATGAACATATTAAGAACGAATTTTGAAAAGGGAAGGACTGAAAATGCTTGATAAGGAACTTTTGGAGATTCTGGCATGCCCAAAATGTAAAGGGGACCTGGAATATGATCGAGAAAATGAGAAGTTGATCTGTAATGAATGTCGCCTAAGATATGATATAAAGGAAGGCATTCCGATCATGTTGATCGACGAAGCAGAACATTTCTAGATTGACAAGGATTTTGCAGGATTGAAACTGTTTGTTTGTCAGTTCGGTTAGAATAATCAAAACCGTTGCTTATTCGAGTATGAAATCTTACATTATTATTTAATTTGAAATAAGCCAGGCAAACAGTAACGGATTGATCGTATCATCTTAAGTCATGCTAATTAACAGACAAGTTCTTCTGCTTAACCAGAACTACGAGCCAATGACGATTTGCTCGGCCAGGAAGGCGGTTATTCTGCTTTATTTGGGGAAGGCCGAACTTGTGGAGCAGCACAAGTCATTTGTTCTGCGTTCCGTCAGCCTTGAAATGCCTTTCCCGAGTGTGGTTCGCCTGGGGCGCTTCATATCCGTGCCCAGAAAAAGAATCCTTCTTTCCAGAAAGAACATCATGAAGCGGGATCGATTTTCCTGTCAGTATTGCGGAGCTTCCACAAAGCCTTTGACGGTCGACCATATTTTGCCCCGTGAGAGAGGAGGGCTTGATTCCTGGGACAATTTAGTGGCGGCGTGCGAACCCTGTAATTCAAAGAAGGGCAATCGAAGCCCTGATGAAGCAAATATGCTTCTGCTGAAAATCCCCAAGAAACCCAATCATCTTTTCTTTATCCAGAATTTCTTCGGTACCGTTGAGGATCATTGGAAGCCATATCTTTTTCTCACCGATTGAGCTGCCCGGATTAATCTAAATCACAAATGAGTTCTGATAAAAAAAAGCGGATCCTGAGTGGAATGAGACCCTCGGGAAAGTTGCATCTCGGAAACTATACCGGTGCACTAGAGAATTGGATCAAACGGCAAAATGAGTACGACAGCTTTCATTTCGTAGCAGATTGGCACAGCCTTACAACGAATTATGAAGCCGCCGATCAGGTGTGGCCCGACACAATCGACATGGTGATTGATTGGCTGGCGGCCGGAATTGATCCGGAGAAGTCGGTCATTTTTGTCCAGTCTCACATAAAGGAACATGCAGAGCTTCATCTTCTCTTCTCTATGCTGGTCACGGTTCCCAGGCTGGAACGCAATCCAACCGTTAAGGAGCAAATTAAGGAGTTACATCTCGAGGGTAAGGTTTCTTATGGGCATCTTGGCTATCCCATCCTGCAGTCGGCAGACATTTTGATGTACCGGGCTCATGCCGTTCCCGTGGGGGATGACCAGGTTCCTCATGTCGAATTGACGCGCGAAATCGCCCGCCGCTTCAATCATACCTATCGAAAGGTGTTTCCCGTTCCGGAAGCCCTTCTCACGAAGTATAGCCGCCTTCCCGGTCTGGATGGTGCAAAGATGAGCAAGTCCCTGGGCAATACAATTCTTCTATCGGATACGCCCGAAGATATCCAAAAAAAGGTGCGGAGCGCCATAACTGATCCGGCCAAAATAAGAATGGGTGATCCCGGGCATCCTGAAATTTGCACCATATTCACCTATCACACAAAATTCAATCCGATCGAAGTGCCGGTTATCGAACGGGACTGCAGAAGCGGGACGCTTGGCTGTGTAAATTGTAAAAACAATTTGGCCACTAAACTCAGCACATTTTTGGAGCCCATTCGAGAGAAGCGGAAAGAAATTGAGAACAATAAGAATATGGTTGAGGAAGTCATTAGAGCAGGAAATGATAAGGCGCGCACGGAAGCAAAGATTACTATGGAACAGGTTCGAGAGAGTATGAAGATTGGCATACTCGGAGAAATGTCCTAAACGGCGAAACGAATGGCATACCGAATCAAATTAGAAAATTTCGAAGGTCCGCTGGACCTGTTGTTGTTTCTTATCAAGAAAAATGAAGTAGACATCTACGACATTCCCATCGCTCCGATAACCCGGCAATATCTTGAGTATGTTCAGTTGATGCAGGTTCTCGACCTGGATTTCGCCAGCGAATTCATCCTGATGGCAGCGACTCTGATTCGAATAAAGGCACAGATGCTTCTGCCCAAGCCGCAAATTGCTGAAGAAATGGAGGAAATCGACCCTCGTCAAGAACTCATGGCAAGGCTTTTGGAATATCGAAAATACAAGGAAATTGCCCATGAACTGGGTCGACGGGAAAGCAAACATCGGCTTTATCACCCGCGAACAATTGCGGAAGCAGACTACTTCGATGACGAAACCGGGCTGGAGTTTGGCCAAGTGACTTTATATGATTTATTGAGTGCATTCAATGAAGTCTTCCGGCGTTTTGAAAACCAACCGGTGCACCAGGTTATTACTCCCAGGGTGAGCGTCGATGAACAGATCAAGTTCATCAAGGCTTTCGTCAAAGATCGGGATCAAATCAGTTTTTCACAGCTCTTGCAGCAAGTTCATCTAAAGACACGAGCGGCAGTCATCGGAACTTTGATTGCTCTGCTTGAATTGATCCGGAGCAAATCGATTCTCGTGAAGCAATCCGGTCCTTTCTCCGAAATATGGATTTTTAATCCAAGTGCAAGCAACTAATCCGGTTGAAATGAAAAGGATCAACAGAATTATTGAATCACTTCTTTTCGCGGCAGATGGCCCAATTTCACTGAAACGACTTGCGCAAATAGTCCCGGATGCCGATGATGATCAAATCCGGGAGTCAATAGAGGAACTAAATAACCACTACCAAGATCACGCCTTTGGGATTGTTCGGATTGCCGGGGGTTTTCAGTTGGTGACCCGTTCGGAGTATCATGAGCATATACAAAAAATGTATGCCGCCCGAACGCGTCCGAGGCTATCTCAGGCGGCCCTTGAGGCGCTTTCCGTAATTGCGTATAAGCAACCCGTTTCACGAATTGAAATTGAAGCTGTCAGAGGTGTCAATTCTGATGGCGTTCTGGGCACCCTGCTCGAAAGAGGCGTGATTGAAATCCGCGGCAGGGCCGAGACTGTTGGACGACCCCTCCTGTATGGCACAACCGAAGAATTCCTAAAATATTTTGGCTTGAACAATCAATCAGATTTACCCAGTATGGAAGAAATTGAAGCCATGCTTCGGGAGAGGGAGGAAGAAAGACAGGAGGAGGAAGTGACGGATCGACCCGAACCACCAAGTGAGGATGCGACTTAACCAATATCTCGCAAAATGTGGCATCGCCTCCAGACGTGGGGCGGACCAACTCATCATATCAGGCCGCGTGAAAGTAAACGGAATGGTGGTGCGGGATCTGGGAACCAAGCTTGAGGTAAATCTCGATCGGGTTGAGGTTGATGGCCGAAGCATAACTCCGGCTGAAAAACGCATCTACATTCTTTTGAATAAGCCTGCCGGCTACATTTCAACCGTCAAGGATGGATTTCGTCGCCCGATAGTGATGGACCTGGTACCAACAATTGCAGGGATTGCTCCCGTGGGACGGCTCGATCTCAATACAGAAGGAGCGTTGCTGCTGACCAATGATGGCGAATTGGCATACCGTCTGACCCACCCGCGCTATCAAATTGAAAAAAGGTATCTTGTGAACGTGGACAAAGTTCTAAATCCGGCAGTTAAACAAGCCCTTATTAATGGCGTGGATATCGGAGATGAAAGGCCGGCATCTGCCTATGACGTCGACATGGTAGGCAGCAATTGTCTCAGGTTAAGCGTCCACGAAGGAAGAAAACGCCAGATCCGAAGGATGTTAAAAAGCCTGGGCTATGATGTCACTTCACTCAGACGGGAACAATTCGCGTTTTTGCGAAGCGACGATTTGGAGCCGGGAACATGGCGGTATCTAAGTGCTGGTGAAGTCGATCAATTACAAACGGCAGTCGGCATAAAGCAAAAATGAACCGATTTGCAAAGATGTTCGATTTGTGCCATCTAATTCCCTGCAATTTGAGCATGTTTGTGAGATCCAAATACCCCAGATGAAATCCAACTCAGCAATTAGTGAATCCAGATTGATTATAGCGATCGACGGACCGGCAGGCTCAGGGAAAAGCACCACGGCCCAATTACTGGCCGAAAAATTGAACTACTTATATCTTGACACCGGTGCGTTGTATCGTGCCTTCACTCTGAAGGTGGTAAAGACAGGTTTAGGCAAGGGGCAAGAAGGGGAGATTGTTGCCTTGTTGAATCACACCGAAATTGATCTGAAGAATGACAGTGGTACCCTCCGTGTCCTTCTTGACAAAGAGGATGTGACGGACAAAATCAGAACACCGGAAATTGATCGCGAAGTTACATGGGTCTGTCAAATTCCGGAAGTGCGAACACAACTGGTGGAACTCCAGCGGCAATATGGCAGGCATGGAAAGGTCATAGCGGAGGGTCGAGATATAGGAACCGTGGTGTTTCCGAACGCTGACATGAAGTTCTACTTGATCGCTACTCTCAAAGCTCGCTCGAAGAGACGGCAGCGTGATCTGCAAAGGCAGTCCATCGATTTGCCCTTTGAGTCCATCAGGTCTGAGATTGCCCAACGGGACAAACTGGATTCCGAGCGAGAACTGAGTCCTCTCGTTAAGGCAGATGATGCAATCGAAATCGACACAACAAATTTAGCGATTGAAGAGCAGGTGGAACTTCTGTATACCAAAGTTTTGGAGCATGTAGATCATATGAGAAAAAGTGATGCGGGACTCTGATCCGGTGATGGATTTAGAAATAGAGTTTTTGGACCCGAATGGCTGTGCACGTCTTCTACAATTTCAGAAAAAATAATTTGTTGCTCACTTTTATTTGAGATTTATGGCTCATTATTTATTTGATTTCTCTGGGAGATTTTATTATCTTTTCATCGTTTATCTACTCCGGATATCATTTCGGATTCTCTTTGGATTCAGAGTTAAGGGTCTGGAGAACTGGGAGCGAGGTGGCGTATTTTTAATGGCCTCGAACCATAAAAGCTACCTGGACCCATTTTTGATAGGAGCGGCTGCTCCCACGGAAATCTGTTATTTGGCAAAAAAAGAAGTTTTTGGGTGGCCAGTTCTCGGATATCTCGCACGTAAATACAACGCTGTCCCCACAAGGCGGCGAGGAATTGACCTGGAGGTATTTCGAACTGCAAAGAGCATATTGGATGGAAAAAAACCTCTATTGATATTTATTGAGGGCACACGCAGCAGGGATAGCGAA
>JAUXJX010000472.1 GCA_030624545.1 Bacteroidota bacterium
ATCGAGAACTGACTGCTGGCCGCGGGAACGGCGCCAAATGGTGCGAATCGTCAGCCCTGGCATTTTGTGGTTGTCAGCAATCCCAAGCTCAAGAAGGTTATCAGAGAGGCGGCGGAAAAGGAAGAAAAGGAGTTCTATGAGCATCGCGCTCCTGAGGAGTGGTTAGAGGCCCTTGCACCTCTTGGCACGTCCGCAGAAAAGCCGTTCCTTGAGGCCGCGCCGTATTTGATCGTCGTTTTTGCCCAGAGCTATGAAGTCACGCAAGACGGCAGGAAACTCAAGAATTATTACGTCAATGAGTCTGTCGGAATCGCGACGGGAATCCTGATCACGGCAATTCATCAGTCGGGCCTTGCAAGCCTCACGCATACGCCAAGTCCAATGGGCTTCCTCAATCAACTCCTCAATAGACCTACAAACGAAAGACCTTATTTAATTCTTGTGGTGGGATACGCGAAGGAAGGGGCGAAGGTGCCTGATATCCGGAAAAAGACACTCAAAGAATTCAATACGTTTATGGAATAAAGGCAAACTTAAGATTGCATTTTGACGTAATAGAAGGTTAATTTTAGTGCTCAATTATTGTGCTATTTTCGTGAGTGATGTCCTTCTATTTTGAGCATATTTTTCGCAAAATAGAATAAAAATTGAGATCTCTGTGTTTAACATGAAGATCGAAGAGCTTAAACTTCTTTGCGGCGAATAAATTGAAGTTCAGTCTGAGACTAAAATTCATCATTTTGATCACCCTTCTTGTCACCGTAATTATGGCGAACGTGACTTTCTTTTTTACGATCCGTGAAGTGAAGTCAAGGCGGGCCAATGAGGAATTGCAGGTGGAACGCATTGCGCGGAATATCGCCACCATGCAGCTGGTCGACAGATTGGATTGGAGTATCTACCAGAATTACATAACCCAGCTTACTGCCGTCAACGACGACATCGTCTATATTGCAATCTATGACGACCGTCAATACCTGCGCGCCCATGCTTTGAATGCAAATCTTGTTGATATTGGCAAAAGCGAGCCGCCTTCCCAGCGGCAGCAGGGAGAAATCGTGCGGCGACTGGATGAAGGCGCCGTGGCGCAGGAAAGCCAGGAAGATATCCGTACACAGACGGTCAACATTCAGTCGGGCGACCGCGTTCTGGGCAGCGTCCACGTAGGATTCTCTCTTATCGAAATCAATGACGAACTGCGCCATGGGATTATGCGAACTATACTGATGGCAGTCACCTTCCTGGTGATTTTTGGAACGGTATCGATCCTCCTCAGCAGACGCCTCACAAAACCAATCGAACATCTGAGTGCAGCCATGGATGAAGTCAAGGCGGGCAATCTCGATCAGGAAGTTGCCATTGAGAACCGCGACGAGATCGGCCAGCTAGCCATGGATTTCAATGAAATGGTGGAAGGCTTGCGGGAGCGCCGTACAATCGAAAGCCTGGGACGAGAGCTTGGTGCGACTTTTCAATTGGAGCGCCTGGCAAGCCTGGTTCGTGAACGCCTCAGTGGCGCGATCGGCGCAGCCGGAGCAGCCCTATTTCTGCGGGATAGAAAAGAAGGCGATCGCTACAGCGAAGTCACCGAGGGATCAGCCCAGAGCGCCACATTAACCCTCGATAAGCAAACCCGTTCCTATTTGCTCGAAAAACCCGACGGATTTGTCCTCGAATCTTCTCCCGAGACCGTTCAAAAGGCCGTCTCACTCAATTCCGGAAAAGGAAACGGACTGGTTATTCCCATGCTGGTAAAGGGCAATCTATTTGGCATGCTCATTTTCGATATCCATAAAGGGGAAAATGGCATCAATCCTAAAAGACAGCATTTTGCCGCAATCCTGGCTAACCAGGCGGCCTTGGCCCTGGAGAACTCACTTCTCTACGACGATCTCCGCGAACAGGAACGCTTGAAGCATGAACTCGAAATTGCGCGCAGAGTGCAGATGAAACTTCTGCCCGGTGACATTCCGGCAATCCGCGGATTTCAAATAGACAGCTCCTGTTTGCCAGCCCATGAGGTTGGGGGCGACTATTACGATGTTTTCTTTCTTGACAAGAACCAAGTGGGAATTGCCATAGCTGACGTGAGCGGGAAAGGTACCTCAGCCGCATTTTATATGGCTGAAATCAAAGGGATGATGCTATCGCTTACCGCTGTGCACATAACGCCCAAAAAACTTCTTGTCGAGTTAAACAGACAGTTATATAGAAACCTGGAACCCCAGCAGTTCGCCAGCATGATCTATGGAGTCCTGGAATTAAAATCACGCAGATTTGTTTTTGCTAGGGCAGGTCACAATTCACTGCTTTACATTCCGGCCAAAGGGCATTGCGATTTGATTACGCCGTCGGGAATCGGTCTCGGACTTGATTCGGGAAAAGTATTCGAAAAGGAACTGGAAGAGGTGGAGTTGCCATTGGCCTCCGGCGATACTTTCGTGCTGTATACGGACGGCCTTACGGATGCAATGAATATCGACCGGGAAGAATATGGTGAGGACCGCCTCATTCAGTCGGCGTCAGAAAAACGCCACTGTGATGCAACTGATATTCGGGGGCATATTTTGGAAAATATCCAAAATCACGTGAACGGCAATAACCCACACGACGATTTGACCATGGTTGTCGTTAAACATCAGGAGAATTCAGTCAGATGACAGATGTAGTTTTCAAACAGAGAATCAGCATGTTTCGCCAATTGTTCACCATCTTAACAGTGTTTGTTTCGATGGGTGTCTCGTTAACGGGCTGCAGCAGCGACAGTCAACGTAAGATTAGGATGTCTGACAGTTCGGAAAACGAATCCACAGGCGTTCGTACAGCATCGAGTGTACTGCAAGTATCTCCGGAGGACCAACGGAATATCGCCATCCTCTTCTTTGAAAACCAAACGGGAGATGCGAATCTGGATTGGCTCCGCCGCGGTCTAACGGACATGCTTGCGACCGACCTGAAGC
>JAUXJX010000492.1 GCA_030624545.1 Bacteroidota bacterium
GAGGGGTCGACAAAATCGATGATTGTTACGGTGATTCCCGCTTCAATCCTGACGTAGATCGCAAAACCGGATATCGAACCAGGAATATGCTCGCCTTTCCCATGAGGAACAAGCTTCTGGAGATCATTGGCGTTTTTCAAGTCCTAAACAAGCACTCCGGCGGATTTACAGATCAAGATGTTCAGATGCTGGAGGCCATTGCGCCAATCGCTGCGGTACAGATAGAGAATGCCCAGCTCTACGATGAGGCGCGCCAGACATTCGAAAGCTTTATCATGACTCTTTCCGAGATCATTGATGCCAGAGATCCACTCACGGCGGGCCACTCGCAGCGCATTATGCTTTTGGCAGATTCGATAGCAAAGGAGGCCGAGTGGTCTGTTGAGCAGAGAAGCGTTCTGAAGACGGCCGCTTTACTGCACGATCTCGGCAAGATTGGCGTTCGCGAAAGTGTTCTCACGAAGAAGGGAAAGCTTACGGAAGATGAGTATAGGCACGTGAAATCACACGTTTCATTTACACGCTCATTTCTTGAAAGAATTCGTTTCTCCAGAGATTATAAGCAAGTTCTGGACTTTGCTGCAACGCATCATGAAAGGCTTGACGGCTCTGGATATCCGCAAGGTCTCAAAGGGGATCAAATTCCCCCTGGCGGCCGGATTTTGGCGATCGCGGATGTCTTCGATGCAATGACATCTCAGCGGCATTACCGGGAAAGAATGGATTTTCGCAAAGTGATGGAGCATCTTGAAGAATTAGCCGGCGTTGAGCTTGATTCGGGTTTGTTCGAAAGTTTTAAGAATCTCTCCCTGGACACGATTATCAAAATCTTGGAACATGAAAATCTTGATCAGATAAGTCAGGCCGACCTGGCAACGTTGCGGAAATGCCAGTTGCGTGCCTTTCTGCAGGGATCGAGTTCTACCGAAAACACTCACAATTTCGAGGAAGTCTTCTTCAAATATTATCACAAAGAGTACCTGGCGAGATCATAAGAGATAATGGAGGAAATATGGAACGAACGGTGATCTCCACAAATAATGCCCCTGCGGCGATCGGGCCCTATAGCCAAGCCATTAAGGCGGCGGGCCAGTTTGTTTATCTAGCGGGGCAAATTCCACTTGATCCCGAGTCCGGCGAGATCGTTGGAGAAACCATTGAAGAACAAACCCATCAGGTACTCAGGAATATTCAGGGAATCTTGCAGGCCGCAGAAGCGAAACTGGGGAATGTTGTCAAGACGACGGTGTTCCTGAATGATATGACGGATTTTGCTGCCATGAACCAGGTTTATGCCCAATATTTTACCGATAATCCTCCGGCGCGATCTGCGGTCGGGGGACTGGATCTGCCAAAGGGTGTCAAAGTTGAGATCGAATGTGTTGCCATAATCTGAGAATTCCCCCAGGAACCGCCACTCAAAAAAACCTGCATCTGTGAGCCATTTATACCTAACTTTAAATCCTAATGCCGAGCGCGAAACCAAACCAAGATCGACTGGTTTCATGAGGATCAATCCGGTTCCTGTAGAATCCGGGACGCCTATCGGTGCGCAGAGCGACACAGAACAGTCTACAACACCAACCACGAGGTTTGAGACAAGGATATTGCCTCCATGCATCGAATGGCCTGGAATGAAAACGGTTAGAAAAGCCAACATCCGTCCTCTGTACTTCGTCGGATTCCTGATTCTCACGTTCGGGGTTATCGTTCCTGCGAATAAATCATACACGCAGTCTACCGTGGTTTCCGCAAGCCAAGATACATTGCTTGAGAGAAGAGAGTGGCTGCCCTCGCCAAAGGGCGCGATGATTCGTTCGCTAATTTTTCCCGGCTGGGGCCAATGGTATAACGGAAAGAATTGGAAGGCAGCCCTGGTTTGTGCAACTGAGCTTGGAATTATCGGAGCATCTTTCTATTGGGACAATAAAGCAAAGAATACGCAAAATGAGCTGTTTCGACTGCAATATCAGGACAATCGCAGGGCCGCTTTTTGGTTCTTGGGCCTCGCAATTTTGATAAGTATGGGCGATGCATACGTGGATGCGCATCTGGCCGGCTTTGACGTTTCTCCTGATCTTGCGCTAAATTCGAACAATCGTAGAATGGGATTGATTCTTTCCTACAGGTTTTGAATGCCGTTCTTGAGATTGTACATGAAGGATTCTTTTGATAAGTGGAATATAACCTAGCTAGTCCGCAACAAGGATGTTGTTTCTAACCACCGGACATAAAACATGACAGATTTCTCTAGGAAGATGCTAACGGCAGAAGATAAACCGCGCGAAAACTGCGGCATTATTGGCATATGCGGTCATCCTGAAGCGGCTGAGCTTGCCTATCTCGGCCTACATGCTCTCCAACACAGGGGACAGGAGAGCAGCGGCATTGTAACTTCTGACCAAGAGCGGGTTTTTAGACACATAGGCACCGGCCTTGTGAGTGAAATCTTCAGCGATCCTGAAACACTTTCTCATCTTAAAGGGCATATAGCCGTTGGACACAATCGTTATTCAACCACGGGCTCGAGTAATCTTGTCAACTCGCAACCCATCCTGGTGAATAGCAAATCCGGACCCCTCGCGATTGCACACAACGGCAACCTGGTGAACTACAAAACTCTGCGGTCACAGCTCGAGCACGCCGGTTCCATTTTCCAAACCACGAATGACAGTGAAGTCATTCTGCACCTGGCGGCTCGATCAAAGAGCGAAGATATTGAACAGCAGCTTTTGGAGGCGCTCCGTACGGTTCATGGAGCCTATTCTCTCGTCTTTCTTACGAGGAACAAGCTCATCGCGGCAAGGGACCCCCATGGAGTCCGACCGCTGGCAGTGGGTCGACTGGGAGGCGCAGTGATCGTCGCATCAGA
>JAUXJX010000040.1 GCA_030624545.1 Bacteroidota bacterium
AACTCAAGCACCGAAGAACACCGAGTTATTTGAATCGTCTTGTTCGGTGGTTTCGGTGATTTTCAGTGTTTAATATTCAAACATTCGATTTCAGAGCATGAACCTGCCCAGATTTTCCGTCCGTTTTCCGGTCACCGTCACCATGATCATGCTGGCCATAGGCATCCTGGGCGTAATTTCATTTAACCGGCTTGGTACGGACTTGTTGCCGGCGATCTACAATCCGCGGATCGTTGTGGAAATCCGTTCCGGAGACCGCTCGCCCCAGGACATGGAGCAAAGATTCGCCCGCCGCCTGGAAGGGGCCCTCGGAACCGTGAGCAAAGTTGTCGACGTCCGGTCCGTTTCCAGCGTGGGCCGCGTTCGGGTTACAACCACATTCAGTTGGGGCACGGATATGGATTTCGCCCTGCTGGACGTCCAGAAACAAGTCGCAGGCTTTGAGTCCGATCCTGAAGTGGATCGCGTTACTGTGGCCCGCTACGATCCGCAGGAAGAACCGATCATGGTCTATGCCATCAATGCGCTCAGATCCGGGGAACGGGATCTGGACGAGCAGCGCCGCCTTGCCGAAAACTTGATCAAACGGGGACTGGAACGTCTGGACGGCGTGGCGCGCGTGCAGGTATACGGGGGGATTAAGCGCGAGGTGCGGGTTGAGCCGGACGAGTACCTGCTGGCTGCATACGATTTGACCACATCTGAAGTGAAGGATAAGATCAGGCAAGCCAACGCGAACGCCTCCGGTGGAAAGCTTGTCGAATTGGATAAAGCTTATCTCGTCAAGGGTATCGGAAAGTACACCAGCGCCGACGAGGTCGCAGCTACTGTGGTGGGATACAAATCTGCCGGCGCAACGGGTGATGGCGATTCTTTGCTGGCAGGCGGCCGGGAAACAGGTAGAGCATATGCGCCCGACAGGGTGCCGATCCTGTTGTCTGACGTGGCGTCTGTTACGTATGCACCCCAAGAAAGACTGGACGTTGTCAGGCTGGACGGCCGGGAGAGCATCGGCCTCTACATTTACAAGGAATCCAAAGAAAACACTGTCCGTGTCGCCAAACAGGTGCAAAAAGAGATTGAGAATATTCAACAGGAGTTGGCCGAAATCCGGTTCACCCTCATATACAGTCAATCCTCGTTTATCGAAGATGCAATTGGGGAAGTTGAAACCACGGCGATTATCGGTATCGTTTTGGCTATGCTGGTGTTGTATGCTTTTCTGAGGAACCTGGGCACAACTCTTATTGTCAGCCTGGCGATTCCTATTTCCATCCTGGCCACCTTCACGCTTATGTACTTCCAGCGCCTCACGCTCAACGTCATGACCCTGGGCGGTCTGGCTTTGGGAGCAGGGATGCTCGTCGACAATGCGATTATCGTAATCGAGAATATCTTTCGCCGGCGGCAGGCCGGGGAAGAGCCGGACCAGGCTGCTGTCTCCGGCACCACGGAAGTCGGCGTGGCCATCGCGGCCTCCACTCTGACCACAATTATTGTTTTTCTGCCTATAGTCTACGTAAAGGGAATTGCCGCCGAGCTTTTTCGGGAGCAGGCATGGGTCGTCGCCTTTTCACTGCTTTCATCCTTATTGGTTGCGTTTTTGTTGATCCCAACCCTGTCAGCCAGACTATTACGAAAAAAGAAGGTCGCTCTAGAGCAGCGAAGATTGCAAATACCGGTCTATGAGAATACGCTGCAGTGGGCAATGAATCACCGCGGCATGGTCGTCGGGATTGCGAGTGTTCTCATCATATTGTCGGTCATATTGCTGCCTGTTGTCGGATCTGAGTTCATTCCACGCAGCGCCGAGAATCAACTTCAAATTGACCTGGACCTTCCGCCGGGTACGCCGCTTGAGAAAACGGCCAACGTCATCACCAGCATCGAGGAACAAATCAAACAAATCCTGGCCGGAAAATTGGAAAATCACTACTCAACCGTAAACGTTCAGACCAGCCAATCACTTTTCAAGGGCGACTTGCAGCAGAGTGAACACCAATCAACCATCACCCTGAATCTGAAATCCGGAGAAAACGCCATTTCACCGGAACAGGCCATTGCCCTGCTTCGGCCACATTTCACATTGCCGGCAATCACGACTACTTTCAGGATTCGCGAAAGCAGCTTGCAGCAAACCATCGGGACAGATTTGCCGCCAATAGTAGTTGAGATTCGCGGAGAGGAGATGGCCCAGCTTCAGAACATTTCCGGATCGGTTGCGGAAGCGCTGTCCACCGCAAATAGCCTGCACACGGTGGAAACCAGCTTTGAAGAGGGGCGCCCCGAAATCAATCTGCGGGTCGACAGAGTTTTGGCAGCCAGTTTTGGGCTGGATGTGCAGCAAATAGGCCAGGTGATTCGCGAACGCCTGAGCGGCGATGTGGTTTCTGATTTCTATGCCGAAGGAAATGACCGGGATATTGTTGTTGCCTTTCCGCGAGCTACCCTGGATGAATTGGAGAATTTGAGAATCCAAACACCGACCCAGGCCGTGCTCCGGCTGCGGGACGTTGTCGAGTTCATTCCGGGTGAGGGAGCGAGAGAAATCCACAGGCACAACCAATCCCGGGTGGCCCAGGTGAGCGCGCATTTGAACAAGGGAGTCACCTTGAGCGAGGCGATCAGGGAAATCGATCCTATTCTGGCGGGTGTTCCGATGCCGCCGGACTATGAGATTCGATTTGCAGGAGAAGAGGCCTCCAGGCAGGAGTCCTTTTCCCAGCTAAAATTTGCGCTCACTCTTTCCATTATTCTCGTCTATATGGTTTTGGCATCGCTTTTTGAGAGTCTGCTCCATCCCTTCACGATAATGCTTACGCTGCCTCTTGCGGGGGTTGGAGTGATATTCGCGTTTTTGCTGGTTGGCGAGCCCTTAAGTGTGATGGCATATATAGGAGTGATTATGCTGGCCGGAATCGCGGCGAACGACTCCATCGTGCTGGTGGATTATGTCAACCGGCTGCGAACCGCAGGAAAGCCACGGCGGGAGGCGATCTTGCAGGCGGGTCGCGACCGCTTGAGGCCGATTCTCATGACCAGCGCTACGACGATCCTGGCCCTTTTGCCGCTCACAATTGCAATTGGAGAAGGCGCGCGGCTGCGGGCGCCCATGGCCATCGCGGTTATCGGCGGATTGGTGACATCAACCATCCTGACGCTGGTAGTTATCCCGGTTGTGTATGAGTTGATTGATGGCTTGAGAATGAGAAGAAGGTGATGTAAGATTGCCACGGAGCCACAGAGGGCACGGAGAAAAGAATTTCAAGAAATCAGCTCTGTGATCTCTGTGCCTCCGTGGCCAAGAACTCATGACTAAATTCGCCCTAAAACGTCCCATCACAATTGCAATGGCTTCAATAGCTCTTTGCCTGTTGGGTGCGATATCTTGGCAGAGGCTCCCCGTTCAACTGCTGCCGCAATTCATCCTTCCCGAGGTGTATATTTCCGCTTCCATGCCCGGCGCCTCTCCCGAAAAAATCGAGCGGGAACTCGTCATTCCCATCGAGGAAGAGATCTCCACACTGGAAGGCGTGAACGATATCGAGAGCAGCGCATTTTCAGGTTTCTCAACCGTCAAAATCAGCTTCGACCACGGCACGAACATGAAATTTGCCGTGCTCAAGCTGCAGCAAAAAATGAACGCCGTCCAGGCGCGTATCACCGAGCCCGTCCAAATATCCGTAAACAAATTCGACACGGCCGACCTCTCTTCCTACCTGATGGAACTCAGTGTCCGCGGAGACGCCACACTGGAGGAGCTGCGCGAAACTGCAGAACGGCGCATTATCAGGCGGATAGAGCAGATCGACGGCGTGGTAAATCTCGGAGTCGGTGGAGGCAATAAACAAACCATCGGAATCCGGATTGACCCGGATCGCTGCCAGGCCCTCAACATTCCGGTCCAACAGGTTCAGCAGAAAATCAATGCCTTCCATCGCCAGCCGGACCACCTTGGGCGGGTTCTTTCTGCAGGAAACCTGGTTGATGTCACCCTGCTAGGCCGTATCGACGACATATCCGAGCTACAGGATTTGATCATCCGTCGCGAAGGCACGGTACGCTTGAAGGATGTAGCGTTTGTTGGCTATGGCCAGGAAGAACAAACGCATCTTTACCGCGTGAACGGCAAGCCGCAAGTGGGCATCTTTGTGCAGAAGGAGAATGCCAGCACTATGCTCAAAGTGGCGGGAGACGTAGAGAAAGAAATCAAGGCGATCAACGAGGACATGGCGGCCACCGGCTATGAGCTCAAGATCAATTTCAGCCAGGCGGAGTTCATTCAGAAAGCAATCAACCGGGTCAAGAGATTGGCCGTCACAGGCGCAATCTTGGCCCTCATTATCCTCTTTCTTTTCCTCCGCAACATCCGATTCGTTACAATACTCATGATCGCCATTCCAATTTCGCTGCTGGTCACGTTCAATTTCATGTATGGCTTCGATCTTTCCATAAACATTCTGTCGTTGTGCGGGCTCGCCCTTGCCATCGGTATGCTGGTGGATAACGGCATCGTGGTAATGGAGAATATTTTTCTCCATCATCAAAGGGGAAAGTCCAACCAGGCTGCGGCCCTGGATGGAACGCGGGAAGTTGGACGGTCGATTCTGGCCGCTACCGGAACGACCATTCTGGTTTTCCTTCCGGTTCTTTTTGTGGAAAGTGAGGCCAAGCTCTTCGTTAAGGAGCTATCGCTATCCGTCATCATTCCATTGTCGATTTCGCTCATCGTTTCGCTTACGCTGATCCCAATGATCGCCACAAGGGCTCTGCGCGGCAGGCCGGTTCAATCGTTCAGGACGGGCAGGATTTATGAAATCTACAGGCTGCTGCTGAAGTCCGCAATCCGGCATCGCATTCGAACCATAGCCGTAGTGGGTATTCTGGTTGTGCTTAGCCTGTTTATCGGGGTCGCATTCATCATTACTCAAGCACCAGCGCCGCCCACGGCCCGCCTCGATCTATATCTCACCATGCCGAGAGGAGCAACATTGGAGGGCACGGATGATATCGTCAGGCGGCTGGAAGATCAGATGATGAAGCTGACGGACATTGATGAGGTCAGGGCAAATATCCGTGCAGAAGAGGCGAATATCTCCGCTACTTTTCTCGAGCCATCGCAAAGGACAGAATCACTGGATGTTCAAAAACACAAAGAAAAAATTCGCGAACAGAACGAGAGGCTCGAAAATGCGGAGCTCTCATTTGACCGCCCAAGGGGCCGTGGCTCTGCCCGGCAGGGTGATGGGCTTGCCGGATTACTGTCATCGGAAGAGGGACTGAGCCTGAAAGGCTATGATCTCCAGTCTTTGCGCCAGGTGAGCAACCAGATCATTGAGGCCCTTGCCACCATCCCGGAGATCGATCCGGAGTCTGTTGGTTCAGATCTCGAAGGAGGGGCGCCGGAGCTGCAGATTCACGGGGACCGCTTTCGCCTGGCACTCTGGGGCTTGAACATGCAGGACATTATGAACGCAATCTGGGCGACCCGGGCCGAGGGAACAAAATCAGCCACACCCTTCTACTCTTCCGGCGGCGAAGTTGATATGCAATTGCAGTTGGCAGATGTTGACAAAAGAGAGTTGGAAGACATCGGCAAGATGCGCGTCCTGAACGCTTCCGGACAGTATGTGGCGATTAACCAGGTGGCCGAAATCCGGGTTGATGCTGGTGCGGGAAACATTACGCGCTCAAACCAGGAGCGCCGAGTGAAAATTACCTATACCCTGTTGCCCGGGGCGCAAAAATCCAAATCACGCCTGGAACTGGCGAAGGCACAGGTAGATCAATTTGTCCGCGATCTACGGCTTCCGCGCGGCTTCTCCCTGGAGAAGACCGAAACGGAAAGCGCGCGCACCCCATATTACTGGATGCTCGCCATAGGAGCCATTTTAATCTTCATGTTCCTGGCCGCCCAGTTTGAATCGCTCTCAATGCCGATCATCATCTTGGGCACTGTGCCAACCGCAATAATCGGCGCCCTGTTTGCACTTTCCATTACCGGCACGCCTCTTTCTTTGGGAGAAGGAGCGCCTATGGCGTTGTTGGGCCTTATCGTTCTTCTCGGAATTGTGGTCAACAACGGCATCATTTTGCTGGATCGAATTGCGATTCTGCGCACGCAATATGGCTACCGTTGGCAGCGCGCCGTGGTCATTGCCGGCCAGAGCCGGGTTCGCCCCATTTTGATGACCTCAGGAACCACGGTGCTCGGGCTGTTTCCTCTCGCCCTGAAACAGGGCACTGAGTTTGAATTGTGGCCGCCGTTCGCGATTACGGTGATCGGTGGGCTTGCGGTGTCGGCCTTGTCCACGTTGATCTTTATACCCGTCCTCTATGTCGGCCTGGAGCAGACAAAGGCATGGCTCAAGAGAATCGGTTGGCCCGGGCTGACGGCAGGCTCGATGGCCGCCGCGGCCTTGCTGTTCTGGGTTTATCAGACTTATCAAAGCAAACTATACACCATACTGCTCATTCTTCCGGTCTGGTTTTCCATTCTCGGATTGATTTACGGAATAAAACGGTTCTTTACCGTTCGCAAGGAAAGAGCGGCGCTAGCGGAAGAGACCTTTCAAATCCGCATTAAGAATTTGACCAAGATCTACGGAGCACCAGGCCGTCTTACGAGGGAATGGCGCAAAGAAAAGCGCCGGGTCTCCTCGGTTTTCGGAAAAGGCCAGATTCCGTGGGACAAGGAAGGCATAGCCCAGTCTGCCATCTGGATGGGCACAGCAGGAATCCTCATTTCTTATCTTCATACTTTTTTCGATAGCGGCTTCTGGCTGACCATCTTGAGTCTTATAACTCTTGCCTGGCTTTTTGGCGCGCGAGAATTGTGGTACCGATGGCGCTGCGTCATCGGGAGGCCGGCAAGGCCGAAAAGCAAGCGAAGGCTCCGGATTCCTTTCAGGAGGAGAGAGAATGCATCCGCCACGGCGGAAGGTGTCACGCCCGAGCATCTTCCCCGGCGCGGAGGTTTCCTTGCCATCGCCGCTTTCCTGGTCTATCTGCCGCTCCGAACAGGATCCATCCCCTTGGGGATCTTCGCGGTATTAATCGCGCTACTTCTGTACAGGCTGCATCGGACGGCACGCAAAATTGAAAATGGCGAGATAGATCCGGAGCAGCCAAAGGGCAAGTTGAAAAAAATCAAGAGAGCATTTTATGTCGTCACCAAAACCATCCCGTTTATCCGGCCGCCCAGGCCGAGGGTGATCGCTCTAAAAGGCGTCGATCTGCAGATCGGACAGGGGATGTTTGGACTTTTGGGCCCGAATGGCGCGGGCAAGACCACCCTCATGCGCATTCTCGTTGGCGTACTCGACGCGGACCACGGCAGCATTAAAATCAATGAGAGAAAATTGCAGGAACACAGGGCGGCTTTCCACGGCTCGATAGGATACCTGCCCCAGGATTTCGGTTTGTACGAAAACATGACTCCCCTGGAATACCTCAATTATCACGCGCTGACCAACAACATTTATGAAGCTAAGGATCGCGAGGAGCTCATTAGACACACACTTGAGAGTGTCGGGATTTGGGAGCGTCGGAACGACAAAATCAAGACCTTTTCCGGGGGCATGAAACAGCGGGTCGGCATTGCCCAGACGCTGCTTCATCTGCCGCAAATCATCGTCGTCGATGAGCCGACGGCGGGGCTTGATCCGAAGCAGCGCATCCGGTTCAGGAATCTCCTCGCCGATCTGGCAAAAGAGAGAATCGTCGTTTTCAGCACACACATTGTGGAGGACATTTCAAGCACTTGTCACGATATGGCCGTTTTGGACAAGGGTGAGGTGCTGTTCAATGGTTCGCCGCAAGTAATGCAGCAGAAAGCACGCGGCAAGGTATTTGAAGCCATTGTAGATGAAGATCAGTTGGCAGAATGGCAGCAGTCATTACACGTTGTGCAGCACAGCAAGACCGGCGGCCGCATCCGCATGCGATTCTTGAGTGAAAGCCCGGTTGACGGGCTGTCCGCGAAGGCCGTCGAGCCGACGTTGGAAGATGCTTATGTATTGCTGCTGCAAGGAAAAAACAATAGCCACGGAGACAAAGAGGACACAGAGACGGAATGAAAAGAAGATTTTATTGCTTCGCTTGTCGGGAAGTTAACCCCTCGACGATGGAACAGTATTGATGTTAGAACTATCTTGCCAACCCCACTCTGGGGCTGTCCAAAGATGTTGTGTCATTGCGATCCCGGCCGGCCGGGAGAAGCAATCTCCTACATTTGTGCTCAATTGTTGGGGATTACTTCGTCACTGCGTTCCTCGTAATGATACACTGATGTCTTTTTGCACAGCCCCAAGCATAGTTCTTTTCTCTGTGTTCTCTGTGTCTCCGTGGCAATTAAAAATGATCATAACATGAACCAACATAACACAAGATTCGGCGCGAATATCTATCATCGCTTCACCCACCTCGCCTGGCGGCATCAAATCTCAATAGGATGGCAGATCGCTCGGCTGCAGGCACAGATTCTTTTCTCAAACAAATTTCTTTTGTTCATAGCCCTCGTTTTCGGATACTCCATAATCTGCTATGTCATCAATTACAAAAGCCAGATGATCAGCCGCCTCACACAGGAGGATATCCTCCCTGTGCTGTTGGAAATTCCGCTGACGGTCCTGGTAATCTTGGTGAACATGCAGGTGATTTCCAGCGAGAAGGATAACCGGACACTGGAGGTCATGTTCACAACAGCGGGTTCCAGGTATAAGATCTGGGCCTTGCGGCTAGTGACTTTGAACCTTTTATTCTTCGTCCTGTCCCTTCTGCTCAGCACACTGGCTTTTTTTGCTTTTGCAGACATGGCCATCCTTTCGACCGCCATTCACGGTTTCATACCCGTATTCTTTGTCGGCAGCGTGACACTTTATTTCGCAGTCAAATTTCGCAGCGGTTTTGCCGCCGGGATGATCTCCGGCGGAGTCCTGCTATTCTATCTCATGTTCACCGATTTTTTCGAGGACACGCGGTATTCTCTCTTTTTCAATCCTTTCGATATGCCCCGGCAACTAGATCCGGAGACCTGGAATCTATGGATGTGGCAGAATCGGATCACAGTTTTCCTTCTTGGCTGCTTCATGCAGTTTCTCGCCTTGCGAGGACTGGACAACCGTGAGCGCATGCTGCGGTGAACGGAGGCGGGATAACGGAGAAGGGAGACCGGACTTTGGAATTTAAAACATCGTCACTTCATCTGGTGCTGTTCGAATTATTTTTCAGCCGCGAAGGTACACGAATAGATTCAAACTGAATCAAGGAGTCAAAATGACAAGATATTTTGGGAAAATGGCTCGGTGCTGTGCTCTTGTTTTTTCTTTGTTGAGCCTGGCGGCATTGGTAGACCTTGGCTGCAATGCTGCAGAAGAAGCTTCAGATTACGACTTTGAGTCCGGTCTCATCCTGGTCTCTTTCGATGGCTTTCGTTGGGATTACATGGAAAAGGCCGACACGCCCAATTTGGATCGCCTGGTCGCGAATGGCGTGAAGGCCAAAGGA
>JAUXJX010000471.1 GCA_030624545.1 Bacteroidota bacterium
ATCCCGGCCATCCCAAACGATTTCGTCTGGCGGCGCTCCCTCTCCGGAAAACGTGCGCACATGGCGCCCTTCTGCATCCACGACTTTTAGCATCCAATCCGACACGTCCGTGCGGCTTCTTACACCTAGCTTTATTCGCGAAATATTCTGCTCGCCGGCTGGCGAGAAGATTTCCGGATTTGATTTGGCTTTCACTCCAAAGCCGCCAAAGGCGTAGCTAAAGGAGTACTTATTGCTTGAACCGAGCTCATTTCCACTAGCATTGCTGTAGTCGACGCCATATTGTTTTAAAGTGATTCCAGTCCCAAACGTAAATCGGCCATTCTCCAAGCCGAAACGCACGGCCACATTCCGCAGTGCTTTGTATTCAATTCCGGCATTCATTTCGGCTGGACCCCAGTCAATGATTTTCGTCACCTCTGTGCTTATTGTCAATCGATCATCTAGTAGAGCACGTGCCAATCCAAATCGAAATTGAGTTGGATAGGTCTGGCTGTCCTGAGCGAGTTTTATTTTTGGATTGAGAATATTTGAAAAGACCAGCCCGGCATCCAACCCATAGAACAGTCTTGCTTTGGCGCCTATGTCAAGGCCGTGCCCTGTGTCTGAATAGGACAACAGTTTTTGCGTAACGATTTTGTAGTTGATCCCAATCGATACTCCTGAGTAGGCTTCGTGCGACCAGGAGAGAAGAAATGTCATGTCATTTGCATCAAAAGTCCCGACTTCTTCATTTAGCGAGCTTCGTTGTTCAAAACCACGGGAAGTAAGGGCCAGGATTCCAAGTCCGAAGCTTCCGTAGCTTTTTGTGGATGCAGTGGCGGCAAAGAAGTCCAGCGACGTGTCCAGGAACAGTGCCGAATGCATGAAATAAAGCTGATATGGATTTTGTGTCGCAAGCCCCGCAGGATTCCAATAGACCGCCGTAGCATCGTTAGCGAGGGCGGTATAGGCTTTACCAAGTCCGAGAGCTCTTGCACCCACGCCCATGTGCAGATAAGTGCCTGGCGCTCCTCCAGTTCCGTCCTGGGCACGGACGAAGGAAGTCAAAATCAGCAATGAAACGAGAGCCCCTGGAATCCTACCAAACCTTAACATATTTGAACACTTTCCAATTGTTGGTTCAAAAAAATTATCACTATCGCAGTACGGCTATTTTCCTGTTCGAATTCATTACCACCTTACCGTGGGCTACAGCCCGGGCAATCAGTATGTATCCACCATTGCCCACTCTTTGTCCTTTATCGTTCACGCCGCTCCACTGTACAGAATTTGGATGGCTGCTGCTTCCTCTTCCCATTCCACCCGGCGCGCCAGCTTCGAACTCTCTTGTCCATACCAAGTGTCCGAAAAGATCGTATATATCGAGACTGACATCAGCATCTTCCGACAAATAATAGTCTATCGTTGTTGAAGGAGAGTCAGCCCCAAAAGGATTCGGGAAGTTTATTACTACCCCGTCCGCGGAAGTTGAGGGAGTCAGATTTACAATAACCTCGGTATCGGTATTAACCGAATCCACATTCACGAGGATTTGATTGGTTTCTGTAATTGTTCCCGCCATGAACTCTGCGCTAGCCATCCCATCGTTATCGGATATCACCGGACTTTGTTTCATCCCACCCGAACCGGAAATTACATTGAAGTGCACTTCCTGATCCGAAACGCGATTTCCGAAAGCATCTTCAAGCAATGCCGTCACTTCTGTTTCTTCCAGGGCGCGAATTTCGGTGTTCTCAACAGAAACCTGGATGGAATTGACGGCAGCCGGCAATACAGTCACTGGTTCGGAATAGGCTGGCTCAGTTCCCATTTCATCTTCAATTTTGAAGCGAATCATACTGGCCCTATTGAATGATTGGCTGACTGTGTGCTCACCTGTTTGAAGCGAGAAATTCTGTGTCATCGGTGTGCCCAATAACTCATCCAAGTCATTGGCGGAAACGGCGCTCACCGTTACCATTTGATCTCCATGGGTCAGAATGTCACCTACTCCATTCCTGTAAGAGACCCGCATTTCGAATTCTTCGCCTGCCACTATCCGATTGGTGTCCAATTCTATTTCGTAGTGAAGTCCACCACGAAGAATATCCGCTACCACATCAGGAGAAGAGCTGATTGCCACATTGCTGCTGTCGATTGCCCGTATAACCTGGTTACCGCCTTGCAGGAATGTCACAAGAAAACTGGCGATTCCGTATACAAGGATGCTTTCGGAAGGATTGATTATTGCGCTGTCATCGGTCGTGAATAAAGAAACGCGATCTGCCGGGGCGCCAGAAACAGCATTCCAATAATCATCCGTGGCTACGACATGCACCATAAAAGGCAGGCCAACTGTCTGGACAGCAGGAGTTCCCCTACGACCGGGCTTCATGGACAGGTTCGTTTCGTCGTCACCGGGAATTATATTCTCTCCGGGCATTAGCAATAGAAGCTGACTGAAATTGCCAGGCAAAACGGTTACATACTCACTCTCAATTTCGGGAACATTGGTATTAGCGGTTAGTTTTGCAGATATCTGGTGCGTTGATGCCGTCCGAAATGTGACGGGAATCTCGGCGATCCCATTTGCAACGGAAACCGTTTCCGGCAATACCGCAAATGAGTCTGTAACGCTTATAGCCAAAGGAGTGGTAAGATCATCAATGTGATTCCAGTATTCATCCACTGCGCGAATTGAAATTGTCACCGTCTCCCCTGCACTCTGCACGGAAGGCGAGCCTGTTTTCCCCGGTGCAATCCCGGGTGTTGCCTCTTCACCAGGAAGCAAAACCTGAAGCGCCGTTAATGAGGCAGGCATCATCCTAAAGGAATTGCTTAGTCCGGCGTGAGGGGGTTCAGCGCCATCAGAGGCTGTGAGAAGGAGGCTATCGTACGCCGCGGTGATGGTTACTTCTCCCGACCAAGTTCCGTTGATTAGTTCGATAGAGGATGGAGAAATGGTTCCGACTCCGGTGCTCGC
>JAUXJX010000137.1 GCA_030624545.1 Bacteroidota bacterium
CTCTTAACCACGCCTGCTTGCCCTGTCTCAGCAGGCTGCTGCAAAACAAATAGGACATGAAAAGAATAGCAGAGATTTTATAAACGAGCATCCTGAGTAGCCGATAGCATCACCGTCGGCGTATCGAAGGGTGCTAGGTTTGGCGCCAATTTCCGCACCCTTCGATACAAAAATGTCGAAAAGCGTGACATTTTTACTCAGGATGCTTCATATTTTTGATTTTTTGAAAGAGCAATCATAATCTGCAACAGCCTGTCTCAGCATCCAGCCGGCAGGCAGGGATTGACACGGATTTTCACGGATATAAGAACAAAGCCAACCGCCTCTTGGTTCAGGCGACATTCAATATGTGTAATAACTCTCCTTGCCCTTGATCCGCTCTACAAATTGCTCCCACGTTTTGGCATTCACCTGAAAATTCGGCACTTTTCTCTGAATGTCAAGATCGCCCCTCGGTACACTGGCTTCCGGATTGATGCTGAAAGAAAATACAAAATCTGCCTGTGGATTTACCCAACCGTTGGCACGGCCATAGCGCAGATCATTGATTATGACATCGCCACTGTCCTCGGCGGCGGCGTAATAACCCTTTGTAAAGCGAATCAGGCGCGTCACGGGCAGGTCATCCCTATACGGTTCGATTAGCTCATGATTCTTCGCAACCGGATAAAATCGAATATCGTGATCTGCATCCAGCAAGGAGTAGTAACCTTCCCAGAATTGATCTTGCCCTTCCGCGACACAGTGCCATAGAATATTGTTAAACAGCGTCGGTCCGGTGAAAATCCTGGAAAAGGCAATTCCTTGCCGCCGCAGAGAATCTTCGAACACAGACGTTACATAGAGTTTGTTAACGATTGTCAGGCACAGGTAGAGAGAGCTTACCGACAAACCTACCAGCGTTATTAGACGGCGTCTTGGGGGAGTACGGCGAAAGAACATCGCAAGTATCACGCAAATAAGGAAAGGTATCGTATAGACGGGGTCGATGACGGATATTGTGCTGAAGGCGACTGGATAGGTAGAAAAAGGATTGAAGAGCTGCGTACCGTAGGTTGTAAAACAATCCAAAAGCGGATGTGTGAGCGTCGCCCAAAACACAAGATAAATCCAATCTTTTCTCGTTGCCTTCCGCTCTCCATGGATTTTGCAGATTAAATAGGCAAGAATTGGCGCCAGTATGATGGCGAACAGGATGGAATGCGAAAACCCCCGATGCAGGGCGACACTGCTGGCATCATCCAAAAAGCGATTGAATACTACGTCAAGATCCGGAATCGTGCCCACAACGCCCCCCCAGAGCATAGCCTTGTTGCCGACTTTTTTCCCAAGAGCCAGTTCCCCAACGGCTGCGCCCAGGGTAATTTGCGAAACGGTATCCAAACTTTTACCTGGAAGTCATTTGGAACAGGGGAGAGTAGTAATTACCAACAGGATAGAAACCTAATGTCCCCTCGACCCGTGCAACCAAGCGATCGATAACCTTAGGCGTTAACGATTTTCGATCTGCACGTAATCGCGCTTATCCTCACCAAGATAGATCTGCCGCGGCCGCGAAATTGCCTGTTCTTTATCCAGCAGCAACTCCTCCCACTGGGAAATCCATCCGGGGGTCCTGCCTATGGCGAAGAGAACCGGGAACATTGTCACGGGAATGTCCATAGCCTCATAGATGATGCCGGAATAGAAATCCACATTAGGATAGAGTTTTCGGGTAACGAAATAGTCGTCTTCGAGGGCAATACGTTCAAGCTCAACAGCGATATCGATGAGGGGATTTTTGCCGGTGACCTCGAACACCTCATCGGCGATCTCCTTGATGATTTTGGCGCGTGGGTCATAATTCTTATAAACGCGATGACCGAATCCCATTAGCCGGAACTCACCGCTTTTTGCCCGTTTGACGTAATCCGGCACGTTCTGAATAGAGCCAATTTCTCTCAGCATACGCAGAACCTGCTCATTTGCGCCGCCATGCAGTGGACCATAGAGACCAGCCGCCGCCGCGGCCACAGCGCAAAATGGATCCGACTCGGAGCTTCCTACGGTGCGCATTGCCGTGGTGCCGCAATTCTGCTCGTGGTCTGCATGCAGAATAAACAGAACATCGAAGGCTCTTTCCAATACGGGGTCCGGCTTGTATTTCAGCTCGGTCATTTTGAAGAGCATATTGAGAAAATTGCCTGCATAACTTAACTCATTGTCCGGATAGACAAAAGGCATTCCCATGCTGTGCCGATAGCCAAATGCGGCCAGAGTCGGCATTTTGGCGATTAATCGATAAGTCTGTTTTTTTCGTGATTCAGGGTCTTTGATGTTTTTTGCATCAGTATAAAACGTGGATAGCGCGGCCGCGGCGCTGACCAGTATCCCCATGGGATGCGCATCGTATCGAAATCCATCAATGAATTTCTTGATGTTTTCGTGAATGATGGTGTGGTGCGTGACGTTCCAGATCCATTCATCCAATTCCGATTTTGTCGGGAGCTCGCCATTGACGACCAAATAGGCAGTTTCCAAGAAAGTACTCTTTTCGGCGAGCTGTTCTATCGGATAACCGCGGTAGCGGAGAATTCCTTTTTCCCCATCGATAAGTGTAATCGTGCTTTTGCACGCGGCCGTATTCTTGAAACCGGGGTCATAGGCCATCAAACCAAAGTCTTCCTCGTTTTCTTTAATCTGGCGCAGATCCATTGCACGAATTGTTTCGTTCTCTATAGGAAGCTCGTAGGTCTTGCCGGTTCGATTGTCGGTCACAGTTAGTGAATTTTTGTTCATGGTTGTTCCTTTGGCTAGAAGCACATTGACTATTTCTTGGACAATATTAAATTAGTTCTCATCGTGAAAAAATTCAAGCTTTATGAACCGTTTGGCGCTATCCATGAAAATATCAAAATGTCTAAATTCCAATTCTCATGTGCAAATTCTAACCAACCAACTGTTTTAGGATTAGATTGGAAAATTTGGCACAATATCTCGTATTGTTAAACAGTGCGCGGCCTATATAGATTCCGACATTCAGAGGAGATCACGCCGCAAGCCATTTGATGATTTGAAGAGGATCGTACTTGACAGTTTTGCATCAGGTTCAGATCATGGCAGAAGATTTTCAATCATAGATTAAGAGCTCAATCTCCATGCGCAAGTGGCCCAGAATCGCAGTCTTTTTGTATATGAAATTCTTCAGGAGGGTGATGTCTAAGTGGTCGATCAGAAAAAAGATCGCACAGATTCGCCGGGATTATAGACAAGATGGTTTATTGGAAGAGAATCTGCTTTCCGATCCCATTGGGCAGTTTGAATTGTGGTTCAATGAGGCACTGAAGGTAGAGTCACTCGATGCGAATGCTATGACCCTCTCAACCGCGACGAAAGACGGACGACCCTCCGCACGCGTTGTCTTGCTGAAGGGGTTCGATGATTTGGGTTTCGTGTTTTACACCAACTATGAGAGTCGTAAAGCCGAGGAGATCAGTGAGAATCCGTTTGCGACGCTATCTTTTTATTGGCCTGTGCTAATCCGCCAGGTCCGCATCGAAGGGATCCTGGAAAAAGTCTCCAAGCAGAAATCAGAAACTTACTTTCATTCCCGGCCATTTGCAACGCAGATTGCCGCGGCCATTTCCCCGCAGAGCCATAAGATTGCCACCAGGGAAGAATTGGAACGGCGGTATGATGATCTGAAGGCGAAGACGGAAGGCAGGCAAATACCACTGCCAACCTTCTGGGGTGGTTATCGACTAAAACCGGATCGCATTGAATTTTGGCAGGGGCGTCCAATCAGGCTGCATGATAGGCTGCTCTATACGCGCGAGGAGAGGGGTTGGAAAATAGAGAGACTTGCCCCCTAAACGCTGTCTCCTTTGGTTATTTTCGGCATCCAAAGGATAAAGAAAACATTTGGATGAATTCGACAATATGTCCCAGAGCTTCATTTCGGAAGAACATTTGCGCGAGGCCATTGGCTTCGACGAATATGTAAAACGCGCGGTGCGAAGGGTGGAAAAGACCGACCCTGAGTCGATCGATGGCGCCGAACGGGTACTGCTCCATTATGTATCCTTAAATAATCACCGGATGAAACGTATTCTGAATCAATACTCTGTTCCACCGGACCTCCGGAGCAAAATAGGCAGGATATGCGAACCGCAAATCTGGCTGGTTATCACCGAAGATTGGTGTGGCGATTCTGCCCAGTCCCTGCCCCATATCGCGAAGATGGCCGAGAGCAATCCGCTCATTCGGCTTAAGATTCTATCCCGTGACGATCATCTTGAGCTGATGGATCGATATTTGACAGACGGAAAACGTGGCATTCCCAAATTGATCGCCGTTGATGAAAATCGAAACGAATTGTTCCGCTGGGGGCCGCGTCCGAAAGAGGCAGCCGCTCTATTCAAAGAGACGCTGGATTCCGGGCTGAGCAAAACGGAAGCATATGAAAGACTTCACCTGTGGTATGCCAGAAATCGCGGCCGGGCAATTGAAGCGGAGTTTGATGAGTTGATTTCTCAGTTCATCATAGCGGATGAGACAGTTGTGACACAGCCCGTTTTTTCTCCCCGAATCTTTTCGGACGCTTGCCAATAATTCCTTGCATTTTCTGACAGAACCAATAAATTATGGTTCAATCTTTTCCGCCGGAGGGAGGAATAAAGCACTCCTTGACAACGTTATTCTTGATAATCACAAGTCCACCCTTCGACTCCGCGTAGGGGGCTGTGCCAAAGAAAACCAAAAACTGATGATATGATAGGCTACCGATTCACAGACTACATACCCGATCCTGAGGGTAAAGCGGCCTTCGAAAAGCTCTTCGAGCTTTTCATGCAGCTTCTTGTCTACACCTCGGGCGACGTGGGTGAGACCCTGCAATGGCTGAATGTGCTTGATCGCGAACATCAGCTAACTGACGACGAATACGGAATGGGCGATTTCATCCAGGATCTTAAGGATAAAGGCTACATAAGCGAAGAAACGCCCGATAGTCAGGAATTCATCATCACTGCAAAATCAGAGCAGACCATTCGCCGCCGTTCGCTGGAGGAAATCTTCGGCAAGCTGAAAAAATCGCAGCGCGGCAATCATCGCACCCAATACACCGGGCAGGGAGACGAGCAGACGTCGGATCGGCGAGATTTTCAGTTTGGCGATTCCCTCGAGCAAATCGCACTCACAGAGTCGCTCAGAAACGCACAGATTAACCACGGCATAACGGATTTCAAACTCACCGAGGACGATCTTGAAGTGGTCGAAACCGAGTATAAGGCCCAAACCTCGACGGCATTGATGATCGATATTTCCCACTCCATGATTCTCTATGGTGAGGACCGCATCACGCCGGCGAAAAAGGTTGCCATGGCCCTGGCCGAGCTGATCACCAGGAAATATCGCAAGGACACGCTCGATGTCATCGTATTCGGCAACGAAGCCTGGCAGATCGAGATTAAAGACCTGCCCTATCTCACGGTTGGGCCCTATCATACCAACACCGTGGCCGGTCTGGAATTGGCCATGGACATTCTGAGGCGTCGCAAGAACCGAAATAAACAGATCTTCATGATTACAGACGGTAAGCCGACCTGCCTGAAAGAAGGGCTACGCTATTACAAGAACGCATTCGGCCTTGATCGCAAAATCGTAAACAAGACCTTGAACCTGGCGGGACAGGCTCGCCGGCTGGGTATACCCATAACCACTTTCATGGTTGCCCGTGATCCCTATTTGCAGAGGTTCGTGCATCAGTTCACCAAAGTAAACAATGGACGGGCCTTCTACACGAGCCTTAAAGGTCTGGGCGATTATATTTTTGAGGACTATGTCAGCAACAGACGCCGAAGAGTGCGGTAGTTGCCGGCAGAATCAGAGGAAATTCTCCACATGCCAGATGTGAATCTAAAACCAACCACCCTGGGTGACCTAAAAGCCTCCGGCTAAAGCCCCGTACCAATAAAAAGTGAACTGCGCAACTATCTCATCAAAAAATTTCGCCGGAAAGATACGTTTTTCCATGGAATTTTTGGGTTCGATGAAACAGTAGTCCCAGTCATCGAACTCGCGCTTCTGTAGCGCAATAATATCATCTTATTGGGTTTGCGCGGCCAGGCGAA
>JAUXJX010000470.1 GCA_030624545.1 Bacteroidota bacterium
CCATTGATCGAAAAGGTCTCGCCAAATTGCCGAACCAGCCTGCTCCGAACCGCAAAAGCAAACCGCAGGTTGATCTGCTGGGCTGTGATTGACGTCACCATCGCTTCGAAGAGATTGGGCGTCAGCGTGGGCCGAAGCCCGCGAAACCTGTGAGTCAGATCCGAAAGCACACGGTCATTCCTGGCAAATTGATAGAATTTTTCCAAGGGGAATCTAAGGCCAAGGATGTCCTTGGCCATTCCTTCTAATAGGCTCCTGGCACGACTGTTGGCGGGAGTCGGCTGAATCTCGAGCATGATTCGATTATCTTGCTGGGACAGGCACAGCAAGTGGGTTTCAACACGTACTTTCACGGCCTTGCGAAATATTGTGCCATCGAAGTAATTGGCCGCATCCTCGCCAAAGGCCCGGTAGCGCCACAAGGTGAGGTTAAAATTAACTTGGTTGGTAGTTGTAATTTGGATTTTCATTATATGGCCACGGAGACACAGAGAGCACAGAGATTTTGATTTTTTGCTCCGCGTGCTCCGTGCTTCTGTGGCTCAAATTGTTTCTACGGATTTCCTAAAAGCCGCTTTTGCCAACAAACGCGTCGAGTCGAGCGTGGGCAAAGCAGATTCTTCAGGCTCGACGATCAGCGGGATTTCGGTGCAGCCCAAAACGACTGCATCGCAGCCGTGTTCACGCAGCCTGGTAATTTCATCATGAAAATAGGCACGGGAAGAATCCGTAAATAGGGCGTTCACCAGTTCCTTGAAAATGATCCCATTAATCCTTTTCCGGCTATCCTCCGGCGGAATAACTTGCTCAATCTCAAATTCGGTCATTGTCTGTCGATAAACCGGACCTTCCATCAAATAGCGCGTGCCGAGGATACCCAACCGGGAAAAGCCTCTGTGCTTCGCTTCCTCCGCAACGACCCGCGCAATGTGCAGCCAGGGAATGGGGGAGCGCGACTCCACATATCCAAAAGCCTGGTGGATGGTATTATCCGGGGAGATAGCAAACTCCGCTCCCGCTCCTGCGAGGATCCTCGCGGACGACACCATGAGCTCTCCCACTTTTTCCCAATCATCAACGTAGATTGCGTCCATGTAATCGGATAGGGGATAGGTGTGCATGGTGATTTCAGGATGGCGATGCTCTCCGAGCATTTCCGGAGCTTCCATGCAGATGGTGCGATAACAGAGCGCGGCGCCTTCCGCGCTGCATCCTACTATTCCGATGTGTTTTGGCATTGTGGTCCTGGTTGTTTTGAACCGCAAAGGCGCGAAGGGCGCAAAGGTTAACAATGACTCTTTTTCTTGGCGCTCTTGGCGCCTTCGCGGTTACTCGGCTTTATTTATTTTCAGGCAGTAGCACCACTTTCACATAATTGTCCATGTCAAAATACTTCTGCGCCGCTTCCTGAATGTCTTCCGTCGATAACTTCTCGGCTCTCTCGTCGAATTCCCAAATGCTCTCCGGCTCGATTCCGTGCTGGTAATAGAACTGCAATACACTCAGCCAAAATCCGTTGCGCTTCAGATCCGTCTCTCGCTCCCGCCGCTGCGTTTCCTTCACTTTTGTTAAGACCAGGTCGTCGACCCCGTACAGCTTCAGGCTGTCGATTTTGTTGAATACCTCCTTACTGAGTTCGTCAACTCTATCCGGAGAACAGCCAAAACTGATCGCCAATGAATAATCCTCCACCGGAAATTTGGATGTTGACGCATTCACTCCAACGCCATAGGTTCCGCCAAGATCTTCCCTGAGGGCTTCACGCAGCTTGATGCGCAGGGCGCTTGCCATTGAGCCGATGACGTACCTGTTGGTCGCGTTCCATTCGAACGGACCCGTGAAAACGAACCGCACTTGGCTCTTTTCCTCCAGGCCTCTTCGTACCGTCTTTTGAACGATGCCTCGGGGCGGCCTCACGCCAACATCTTTGCCAGTCTCCTCCCGATTCCGGGAAGGCAGTCCGCCAAGATAAGTTTCGACCAACGGCTCAATCGTTTCCCCGTCGAAATTGCCGACGAACAGAAAAGTGAAATCTCCAAAATCCGCGAACCTGTTGTTGTATATTTCGAAGGACTTCTGCAAGTCCATCCGGTCCAACGTCTGCCCGGACCAGGGTCTGCGCCTGGAATGGTATTGCGCGAGCGTCACCTGTAGGGTGTCTTCGAAGGCGGTTTCGGGTCTGGCTTCACGATTCTGCAGGAATCCCTTCAACCTGGATTGCACGGATTGAAACGCTGTGGAGTCCAGGCGCGGAGATGTAGCCGTAAGGTAGATTAACTGAAACATGGTTTCAAGATCCTGAGGCGATGCACTGCCGGAGATTCCTTCGTAGAGCTCCGTGATATAAGGACTCACGCGAACGACTTTGCCCGTGAGCAGCTTCTGCAATTGAATCAGATTGAAATCGCCGTAGCCGGCCTCTCGGGCAAGCATGGAGGAGGTGACGCCCGCTATGTAGTCATCATCCGAAACCAATGAATGCCCTCCGGGACTAAATGCGGCAAAAAGGACTTCGTCATTCTTGAAATCCGTTGGCTTCAACACGACGATGACACCATTAGCCAACGTCCATTCTTTCACTCCCACCGATTCGATCTCTCGGCTTTCGACAATTTCAGCCGCAGATGGGAGAGAGCCCAACAAGGGTTGATCCAGAAATTTATCTTCATAAGGCTCGATTTCCTTTTTGCTTGTTTTCTCGAATACTGCAACGAGATCGCTTTCCCCCGGTATGATCACACCCTCCTTTTCCGGTGAATCGACCATGATCACACGATTTTCATCCCGAATCCATGCTCCGGCCAACCGGTTCACTTCCTCGAGAGTCAGTACGGGAACGAATTTCTTGAAGAGCTCAAATTCGTATTCAATGCCGGGAATCGGTTCATCATATAGGAAATTGCGGATGAATTCTGCTGCATAAACGCCGGAACGCGTTTTATCCCTTTCGTTGTACGCCCGTTCGATGC
>JAUXJX010000195.1 GCA_030624545.1 Bacteroidota bacterium
AGATCGAATACCACAACAGGCTCTCCATTACTCCAAGCCCTGATGTCGCCGGTGTAAAAATCCAATAGCTGCAGTCTTTCGATTTCATCCAACGGCACGGATTTGTGGGCAATTACCGAAACTTGCGCGGGGGCGCTTATGGCCCAGAATATTAGGCAAAGAATTGTAGCAGCCATTTTCTTCATACTATTTTCTCCGGTTGAAGCGTCGAAATGCCAGTCTAATAGACTACTGAGACTGCAACTGCGAAAACGGTGAAATTATCTTCCTCCTTTACAAGCTCCTTTATAAGCGTATCTTGAGAAATTAGAAAGTCATTGGATTTTACGCGGGCAAACTGCGCTTTCAGCCGGATCCGGTCATTTAGATTGTAAGACGCGCCTATATTTGGCGAGAAAATCTCTTCATCTTCTTCAGATTCATTCCCTGGGATTAATTGTTTGAAATGCGATTTTGTGACCCAATAACTGCCGTAAATAAACAGTTCTTCGGTGAAATGATAACCTAATGTAACGTAGTAGAAGTCAATATCCAATTCCAATTCGGGGATGCCTGCATCTATCTTGGCGGTTATAAACTCGCTTTCGAATGAAAGATTTGCAAAATTATAGGACAGATCCCCGCCCAGGCGTGTTCCCGGCAATCCCTGCAATTCCGATGGGCTTCTGCCAATATCTTTCGCGATGCCTTCAAACTCGTTTCTTTTTTCATAGGTTGTGGAAATACCGAGTTTTAGTTCCTCATAGCGAATTCCCAGGCGGCCGCCAACGAGAAAGTTGGTCGTGGTATCGACGCCGGTTTGCCCTCTCTCCCGATCGTCATTTATGTTGGCACTGTTGCCAATGTAGACAGCATAATCAAATTTCGCCTTGCCGGATGGAAAAAATCCGTAGACCTGCGCAAACGCACGGGCAGGTACAAACTCTTCAAGGGGAAGAAACTCACCAAAGGATGTTTCATATACCAGAGGCCTGATAATATAAGGAAGCAAAGGTGTGCGATTATTAATTTCATTAAGATTATTGAATATGGGTATCTGCAATCCAAGTTTTAAGCTAAACTTCTCATTTAATCGATACCTCACCCAGGCTTCTTCGAGATTGGCCGTACCCCATTGCCGGATCGACGAAAAGTTGTTCAGGAATTCAAAATTGATCAAAGCGGTCCACTTTCGGCTCAAATCCCGTTGAAAGAACAAATTGAGCTGCTGCAAACTAAATGAATTTTGTTTCTGACGGTCTTCGAAGGTAGTCCAGTGCTGCAGCGAATTTTGAAAGTAGCCAAATATTCTTAAGGTCGATTCGCTCGACTGGGCAGACGGTTCGGAGACAATTAGAAAGAATATCAAAAGGCATATTACAGACGTAAGCCGCCTCATCTTGCATGTTCTCCTTGTTGTCCGGATTTATAAACAGCAGTAAGTGTTAATATGTTAAGTTAAGCAAATATGGTCTTGTAGTAAAGAATATTTCTTAGGATTACGATACCTTTATTGTTTTCTCCAAATCTGTTGGCAAAACAACTGTAAATATGCTCCCCTGACCAGCTTCACTCTCCACCTTTATTTAACCCTGGTGCTTTTGAATGAGGTTGTAAATAGTCTGAACTATTCATAAAAATCTCTCGCAAAGACGCCAAGACGCTAAGACGCTAAGACGCTAAGACGCTAAGACGCTAAGAATATATAAGATATGAAAGATATCTTTCAAACTCGGTTATTAAAGGACTGTCAGAAAATAGCTCCGTATTTTGTTTGTCAATCTCAATATTCCTAATTCTTTGCGCTCTTTGCGCCTTTGCGTGAGTGAATTATTCAGGTTAGTAAACAATCCAAATGCGGCCTGAACGCGAAATTCCTTTAGTGAAGCTGGGATCTTATAATCCCTGCATCTGTTCCTCTCGGATACCAATGCCCGTATCTTCAATGTGAACATGGCTATTCCCTTTTTCCACAAAGGTTAGCTTCCAGCATCTCTCGCAAATAAAGAAACCAACACCAAAGCCTGGCTTCTTTACCTCACTTGTCCGACAAGGAACCATATTGAGTATATTATTACCCAAAAAGCGATAAGCAACACTGCAGAAAAAAAGATTGCCGCGACCCTTAAATCCTTGGGAGAGCCAATCCGGATGCCGCCCTTAAATAGGCTCATACATTTCGCCGCTTCCCTTCCTGCACCATCCAGGTAAATCCCGCCGGCAATCAGTGATAAGTAGGGCCACCAGTAATTGTTGGAAAGCAGCAGGATACCGGCTGCCGGAAGGGTCCAAAGCACAAGTGAATCCCATCTCGCCGCGTTAATCTCGGCTCGCTGAAATAACCGGTCTGTCCCTTCGCTCTTTTCCTGCAATCCCAGTCTCTGGGCGAGTGGATAATTGATCCCTGATATCACTTGTCCAACCCAGCCAATTCCCCCGAACACCACACAGATGATACCTAACACGATCCTCATCTTCTCCATCCTTTCACTTCTGCTTATTGGCCCTTATGAATTCATACCTAATGACGATTCTTCAGGCTGGCCAAGCCGTTGCTCATCAACTCTTCGCAGGACAGTCAACAGGAAATTGCGTTTTGCATTCATGTAGAAAATAAGTCTTATTGGGCGGGCTTAGGCTGTTTTAAGCGCGCGGGATGGACGGTTGAATTGGCCGTCCCAATCTCACTCGATAGCTTTTTCCAAATCCATCGGCAAAATGACCGTGAACGTGCTGCCTTTGCCCACTTCACTTTCAACCTTGATTTCGCCATGGTGCTTTTGAATGATGTTGTAACTGGCAAATAATCCGAGTCCGGCCTTTACTCGGTGTCCCTTCTTCGTGAAACTGGGATCGAACAGCTCTTTAATCCGTTCAGACGAAACACCAATACCCGTATCCTTAATCTGAACATGAACATTCCCTTTTTCCACAAACGAACGAATCGTGATTGTGCCGTTTCTTTCAATCGCCTGTACTGCGTTCGTGAGTAGGTTCATGAACATCTGGTTCAACTCTCCCGGATAGCAGGCCAAAAGAGGAATCTCTCCATATTCCTTTACAACACTGATCCGCCCTTCTAAGTCTTGATCGAGCAGAGTGAGTATGCTCTCTAGTCCTTCATGAAGATCTGTTATCTGGAATACAGCCTCATCCAGACGTGCAAAACTCTTCAGACTATTGACAATCCTGGTAATTCGTTCACTGGCGGCTATCGCAACTGGAACATCGTTTTGAAGAGCCTTCAGCGAACCTCGAAGCTTCCTGCTGTTCCTGATCTCATCAAAAGTTTGGCTCTTCTCCAGGACCTCCATAATGTTGGAGACGGATCGGGCGGAGACGTCTGCCGCGCTTCTAATGACTCCGATAGGCGTATTCATCTCATGAACCACGCCCGCAACCAACTTACCCAAAGCGGCCATCTTCTCAGACTGAACCAACTGTACCTGGGTCTCTTGTAGCTCTCGCAGCGCCTTTTCAAGCGCCAGTTGCGTGGCTTTCTTGTCGGTGATGTCGCGCGCAATGCCGATGTAAGCCTCGAAGTTGTCTTGGTCGTCCTTGAGAGAGGAAGCATTGGAGGTGTGCCAGCGCCAGCTGCCGTCCTTGTGCTTGACCCGGTACTCGATACCGCTCTGCTTCTCTCCGGTTTCGATGACGGCGTTCAAAAATTCGTAGCAGCTTTGCAGGTCGTCGGGGTGAACGAGGAGCGCAAAGGAAGTGCCCAGCACCTCCGATATGTCGTGCCCCAGGATATCTTTCCAATTAGGCGAGATGTAAGTCATGATGCCGTCTGGCGACAGCATGTAAATGATGTCGTTCGCATGCTCCACGAGGTTGCGGAATCTTCGCTCGCTGTCCGCAAGCGCCCGTTCAGCGGTTTTTCGACTCGTGATGTCGTTCAAACCTGCCACCAGGACCTTCTCGCCCCTGAGTTTCGTTACGACGACCGAGGCGACCGCCCAGCGTTCATGCCCGCCGACGTGTCGAAGGCGCAGCTCGTAGTCTGTGACGCTTCCGGCCCTCCGAACCTCCGAGAGCAATGCTTCTCGATCATCGGGATCGGCATAGAAATCCGGCGTCTGCTGTCCGATGAGGTTCTCCGCAGTTAAGCCGACCAACTCCGCAAGAGAGTCGTTGGCGTACACGACCGTCCCGTCTGACATGCGGCTTATGATAAGCGGAAACGGCGCCGCATCCAGAATCGTCCGAATCTCGTCGGTGTGATCTCTGACCATCCTGCGTGACATGAAGACCTCCAAACTCCGCCAAATCGGACTACTTCTAAATCCCTGAATATCCATGGTGCCGGAACCCGGCGCGAATATTCAGCTAAGAATCTTTACATAAGTGTAGCAACCCTTTACAGGCCAGGCAACAGGAAAACGCGATTTGTATTGATGTAGAAAATAAGTCTTATTGCGCGGGCTCAGGCTGTTTTGAGCGTGTGGGATGGGCAGTTGAATCGGCCGTTTCAATCTCACTCTATAGCTTTTTCCAAATCCATCGGCAAAATGACCGTGAACGTGCTGCCTTTACCCACTTCACTTTCAACCTTGATTTCGCCGTTATGCTTTTGAACGATGCTGTAACTGGTAAACAATCCAAGTCCTGCCTTGACGCGTGATTCCTTCTTCGTGAAACCTGGATCAAATAAGCCCGTCATCTGTTCGTGGGGAATACCAACGCCCGTATCTTCAATTTGAACATGGACATTCCCCTTTTCTACGAGGGTTCGAATAGTGATTTTCCCCTCTCCCTCGATCGCTTGTGCCGCATTTGTCAGCAGATTCATAAACACCTGGTTTAACTCACCGGGGTAACATGCAATTCGGGGGATATCCCCATATTCTTTCACAACACTTGTTCGGGCTCTAATCTCATGCTGAATTAACGTCAGGGTATTGTCAATACCCAGGTGAACATCCACTTTGTCAAATCCAGCACTATCCAATCTGGCAAAATTGATGAAGTTATTTACCGTATTAGCGACCCTGTCACTTACCGTTGCAAAAACCTGGCTGTTGTCTTTGAGGATTTGAAT
>JAUXJX010000421.1 GCA_030624545.1 Bacteroidota bacterium
GGCTGCGAATTTCTTCGGCAACACTGCGCGGATCGTCAGAGCTATTGTCCCCACCATCCGAAAAGATCACAATACTCGCGAGGGGCAGACCCTTGAAATCAGAAAGCACCCGCTGAAGTGATGCCGAGAGATTTGTCTCGCGTCCGTCGGGCTGCAATTTCGCGAGGCTGTCGACACGAGACGCTCCCTTACTAAATTCATAAAACCTGGTATTGAAACTCTTCTCTAACTCGGAATAAATCCCCTCTTCAGGCTCCATAAGGATTCTCTGGGCGTCTTCGTAGCGGCTTGATCCAAAATAGCCATCGCCAATATCCATGCTGGCGGAGTTGTCGACCATTACTGCAAGAAAATTCTCATTCGGGATAACATCCGGGATCAGAAGGGCGGGCTCAAGAAAGGGCAAACAGAGTAGCAAAAGCGCGAGTACCCGGAGGCCAATTGAAATGATTCTGGTTCGTCCGCGCGCATAGATGTTTGTCCGGCGATAAACAATCAAAAAACCAATGATTGAAATACACAGCAACAACCAAAACACGTAGATCGCATCACCGGCCTGGAAAGCAATGTTTCCCTCGCCGAATTGGATCGGCCTTAATTTAAAGAGAAATTCGAATAGGTTCTCTAGCATGGCTGCTTGGTTATTTTTTTTGTTTTGGAGCAGGAATCTCGTATTATGTGATTCCTGGATGCGTATAGACTGTGTGAAAGCTCAATATGATTGACCATGAACTATGATTATGCATTCATGTCATTCAGGAGGAATCCTTTTTGAGTCAACGTAAGATGCTGTTTTTTAAAAAAATTCCCTTCGATAAACTCAGGACATGCTTCCAGAATGACATGTAGTCGGTTTTGTCTTATATCAGTGAAAATCCGTGTCAATCCGTGGCTTTATTCATACCCTCACTTCGCAATCGACTCAAAATATTTATCCACCAGTCTCCTGTATTCAGGAGGGACTTTTTCCTTGCGCATGCCGTAAAGCTTTTTCTCCAATTCGATTTCATCCAACCGTTTTAGGATGTCCGTTTCAAGCTGGGATAACGGATCGTAAACACCTTTTTTGAAATATTCCTCTCCGTTCTCGCCAATCAGGGTTCCCACCGATTGCGAAGCAAACGATCGACGGGTGTTTTCGAGTCTCTGCCGCATATCCGGATCATTGCCGTATTCCCGCTCCATTCTCTCCAGCATTTGCCTCGCTTGGTCAAGCAACCTCGACATTCTGGCAGAAGCATTTCGGTCTCTGCCTCGGGACGAGTTTTCAGCTTGCTGATTCTCCCTTTGTCTCTGCTGTTGTTCCTGTTGAGCGTCCTGCCTGTTCTGCGCCACGGCTTCCTCTAGGCGCCGCATCATGTCTCTCGTGTCTTCCAGGGATCGATTGAGTTTTTCTTCCTCAGCCACCGGTAGCCCGGATTCCAATTCCCGGATCTGTTTCTCCAGTCTTTCTATGCCCAGCCGGATGTCATCCTCAATCATATGCGCGTAGGTCAGCCAGCCCCTCTCCAACATATCCTTCGAATTCTCCATGTTCTTTTCGATCCCTTCACGCTTAATCGTATTCTGAATATTTCGAAAATCCGTCGAGGTTTTTGGATTTTCCTGGCGCGTCTGTCGTTCAATTGATTGCGCCTGATCTTCCAGGCTCTGTAAGTTATCGATCACGTGCTGTCTCGTTTGAGCGAGCTTTCCTACAGCATCTATATCCAGCGACTTTCCACTAGACTCCTGCAATTCGTCAAATTCGTTTTTGATGGAGCGGGCCAGCTCACGTTCTTGATTCTTGAGATTATCGAAGTTTTCTGTAAATTGATCGAGCATCTCCCGCGTATTGTCCGTGAGTGACAACCGCATATCCCTCTGCAGCCTATCCAATTCATTCAACGCCTGGCTCTGCTTTGCCATCGACTGCTGGATATTGTTCCTCTTCATTTCTTGTTCAGCCTGACGCATCATTTCGGTGATTCTCGCGATCCGTTCCTGCATCTGGCTCGTTATCTGCTGATTATCCCTGGACATCTGCCGCATCTGGTTGGCCAGGTTTTCCGAATCATTTCGAAGCTTTTCCTGGTCTCGTTTCAGACGGTCCAGCTCTCTTCTGTTTTCCTCTTGCTGAAGATTGTTTCTACTCTGTTGAGCAAGCATTTGCTGCTTTTTCGCCAGTTCTCTCAACTTTTCCAAAGCCTCGTTGATCTCCTGGTTTTGCTGCTTTTGGCTTTGCTGTTTGATTTCATACTTGTCCTTGGAAATGTCCAGCTCAAGATCCATTAGTTCAGTCATCCGGTCCTCGCCGATTGGGCTGCCGCCGCCGCCTGCCATTTGTCCGCGCTGGATCATCTTTTCTTTGTTTTTTGCATCCGCCTTGAGCAGGTAGTTCAGTGCTTGGCGCTCTGGAGTCAGCGCCTGGTGATGTTCCCTGCCTTCCAACAAGTCAACTGCTGATTCCATTGACTTCACGGCGTTCCGCAGCAGATCGACGATCTCTTTATATTCCTCATCCGTGATCAATTCCAACGAAAAGGCCGTGGAATTGATACGACGGTCGATGTTGTCTTTCAGATTGGACTGGGCTTGTACAAGGGCGTCGCTCGCTTCTTCAAAGTCCGCGGGAGTCATTTGGCGGCGCTGCCGGTAAAGCTTCCACGTGGCGTTTATGATTGTCTGTTGATTGATCACCGTCTGACTACCCTGCTGCCCTGCGGCTCCGCCACCACGATTATTCACCTGGGAATAGCTTGCGTCAAAGGGAATGACCTCGATAAAATACATGTCCGTTAATGCGGGATCCTCTTTATGGAAATGATCTTGGGCTTCCACGTAATAGGAAATCACGTCGCCCGGTTCCAGCGAAAAATCTTCCAGGAAGAACAGGTGGGAACCGGACGCTTCCATAGTCCCTTTGCCGACGTTGCCTATCAAGTCAATCGATTGCTCTTCAGCGGCATTGACTGAATATTTCAGATTGGCACTGCTGATGCCAAAGTCATCGCTAATCGAAGCCGAAAGCAAAACCTCTTCTACCGCATTGACGCGCACGTCTCTTTGCGGTTCGGTTATGGTAACTAGAGGCAACTCATCTGCAACCGGAGTAACCTGGTATTCTTCAGGAAATTTGTTGTTTTTGTCCTCCCGATCCGTCAATTTCACATAGTAAACGGCGGGATCTCTTAAAGTTAGACTTCCCTGGAAGAC
>JAUXJX010000242.1 GCA_030624545.1 Bacteroidota bacterium
ATAACTATTCGAAAGGTGCCGAAAGATGGGCGAGTCATTAGACCAAAAAGGAAAATTGAAAGCCGGGCCTGGAGATCCGGGTTCCAGTCCTCATGCTGATGTTCAGCAAAATGGCAACATGGGGGGGAAAAGAGAAGATACTGATCAAGATGCTCTCCGTTCCCGAATAAATTCGGCTCTCCGTTCCCGACTGAACAAAGAGGGAATTTTTTCTGAGAACTATCTCAAAACCCGGTCGGACAGCGAGAACGCAGCTGTTGGACAAAATCCAGCCAATGGGAAGGCCAATGATGACGATATTCTATCAACTGATAATTCTACTTATATCCGGGCGCGCCTGGCTCAATGGGAAACGGTGAAGAAAGAGCTTCATCACGAGTTTCTCAACCAAGTGAATTTTGAAGAAATTAAAGGGATTTCCGACAGCAAGCTCAATGAACGTCTTCGAATTTCGATTGAAGAATTTGTAAACAGCAATATTCCTCCAGAATTCGCCCACTACGGTTCAAGGATGAAATCTGAACTGGAGGATGAACTTATCGGCTTAGGACCTCTTGAACCGTTGGTCCGAGATACATCCATAACCGAAATCATGGTCAACGGCCCATTTGACATATTCATCGAAAAAGCCGGAATAATCGAATACGCCGACAAAAAATTCCACGATGAACAGCACCTGCGGCGAATTATCGATCGTATCGTCAGCAAGGTGGGACGGCGCATAGACGAAAGCTCGCCCATAGTGAATGCGCGCCTGGCCAATGGAAGCCGGGTCAACGCTGTGATACCGCCTTTGACCTTAGACGGCTCTTCTTTGACGATTCGCTGCTTTCCTGAGCGTTGTTTAACGGTAAATGACCTGGTTCGAACCGGATCCATGTCGAAGGACATGGCCAAATTCGTTCGCTGCGCCATAAGCGGCGCTCTCAATATTATTGTTTCCGGCGGAACCGGATCGGGAAAAACCACGTTCCTGAATGTCGCCTCAAGCTTTATTCCTTCAAGAGAACGGATTGTCACAATTGAGGATTCGGCTGAACTGCAACTTCAGCAGAGACACGTCGTACGCATGGAAACCCGAACGGCGAATGTCGAGGGCAAGGGAGAAGTGACGATCCGCGAATTGGTCAAAAATGCTCTGCGCATGCGTCCAGACCGCCTCGTTATCGGTGAATGCCGGTCTGGAGAAGCATTTGACATGCTTCAGGCCATGAACACGGGCCACGACGGCTCTCTCACCACTTTGCACGCTAATTCTCCCTTCGACGCCGTCAGCCGTTTTACTGCGATGGTGTTGATGTCAGGAGTCGATATTCCCGAAAGAGTCATTCGGAACCAAATCGCCTCGGCCATCGATCTCATCATCCACGTTGAACGGATGCCGGATGGATCCCGAAAGGTAACCCATATTTCCGAAATCCTCGGCGTAGATGGCGATACGGTTCAGATGAATAATATTTTTGAATTCAAAGGGAAATTGAATAAATCAACCGGAAAAGTCACCGGCTCCCATAAGACAATGAAGATTTCTCCCAAGTGTTCCCAGAAATTGCTCGCCCGTGGAGAGGAGCTCCCAGACTTCGTATCGGCCGAAAGTTAACCAAATCCATTTCAGCCGCGGAACAAAAAGCAGCCAAGAAACGAAAGGCGAAAATCGCGCCTTGTACGTCTAATTTACAATTTTGTCATTTAACTTTATGAGAGCATTCGGATCATGCTGCCGTCAATATCGATGTAAGTTATTGTATCTAAAAGGATTGTATTGGCAGCTCTTGTTTGGCTTACATCTTGCTCTATTTCCGGTCAGGGATGTTTCCGTTTTCTCGTTTTTTGATTTTATTTTTTGACCGTTTTTTGAGGCTTTGCAACTACAACAAATATCTTCTCCGGCCCATTTAATTTTGGAGAAGAATTAATGGAGAAAACAAGATTTATTTGAAAATCATTTCATAAAATTGAAAAAAATTGTTACTTGGAGGTATTCAAAATTGTCTAATCATCAGGTATCAACGAAAACAGAAAATTCAAATGGCGCCCCCCAGAATGCGTCCTCCGAGAGCGGCCAGGATACTACTTGGGCTCAGGAGAAAGAAAATCTCCACAACCTGCTTTTAAAGGCTCTGGATAGGACCATATTCCAGGAGTTGAAGTCCGAAGAATTGGACGCCCGCCTTCGTCCCCAAATCCTCGAATTTATCGAAAAAAACATTTCATCCGAATTTTCCGAACAGGCAAGCCGGATGGCGGAGGAACTTCAAAACGAACTCATCGGCCTGGGTCCTCTGCAGTCCCTCATTCACGACAAGAGCATTTCCGAAATCATGGTCAACGGAACCGAAAACATTTACGTTGAAAAGAGCGGAAATATCCAGCCGACAGGCATCAAGTTTCGGAGTGAGGAGCATCTTCGATTAATCATCGATCAGATCGTGGGCCATATTGGTCGGCGCGTTGACGAGAAAACACCCATGGTAGACGCCCGACTTCCGGATGGGAGCCGGGTGAACATCATTATTCCCCCTGCCGCTCTCAGTGGCAGCACGATCACAATCCGGCGATTCCTCCATAACAAACTGGATGCCAATGATCTCATCCAATTTGGTTCAATTTCACAAGATATGCTCACATTTCTTAAAGCAGCTATCGGCGGCGCCATGAACATCGTGGTTTCGGGAAGGACGGGATCGGGAAAGACAACCCTTCTGAACATGCTCTCAGGCTATATTCCCTCCCAGGAACGTATCGTTACCGTTGAAGATTCAGCCGAACTATCGCTCCAGCAAGAGCACGTTATTACCCTGGAAACCGTACAAGCCGACCGTGATGGAAATCACGGGGTTACCATTCGCGATTTGGTGAAAAACTCCTTACGCATGAGGCCGGACCGAATTATCGTAGGGGAGTGCCGCGGAGACGAAGCACTCGACATGCTGCAGGCCATGAACACTGGACACGATGGGTCCATGACCACGATCCATGCCAATACTCCGCGAGACGCCCTCAGCCGTATCGCCACAATGTTCATGATGGCGGGCTACGACATTCCCGATCGGGTTATCAAGCAACATATCGCCTCGGCCATCGATATGATTGTTCAAATCGACCGGCTCACGGATGGATCCCGAAAAGTGACTCAAATAACCGAGATTACGGGGATGGAGGGGGATGTTATCACTATGCAGGATATCTACGAGCTGGATTGGAAAATTGACGAAAACGGGGTTGTCACAGGGCATCACAAGTGCATGGGGATCCGTCCCAAAAGCGCAGACAAGCTGAAGGCTCTTGGCCAGATCCTCCCTGATTTCCACGAATCCGCAATTGAGAGTGTCATGCCGAAACCAGATAAAGAGAGCCCCGATAGCAACGAAATATTCCGAAGTAATGACGAGGCGGTGTTAAAAAACCGCTAGCCGCTCCGTCGCGGGTCAGACTGGTCTGTGAAAAATTGCGCGGAATCTTGTTCTGGGTCGAAATGAGGGGCCGATATTTCCAGGAGAAGTCATACCCCGAAAATACCCCTCGCCGTAATCTTTTGACCCTATCAAGCAACGACATATTACCGATCATACCATCATTAGGAATGATATATGCGGTGGCTGGTATTTATCATAGCTCTGAGTTTTTCCAATTGGGTTTGCGCTGAGGCCTCAGCTCAGTCCTTTACGGCTGATGCGAGATCCTCAATGGGGAACTTTGATCGAATGATGAATGTCAGTGAATCGGAGATGGACCGCATCATCAACCAGGTGTTGGTCGAGGCTGGCAAAGTCAGGGAAAAAGAAGCTGACGCCGGTTTTCTCGCGGCCAAAGACTATGACGCTTTGAACACAAATCCCCAAGAACCTGCAAACGCATCAACCGATACGGCAGATAAGCCGGGGGATGAATTTGTCAGAATAGGCCAGATGGCGGGAAATATGGCGAGAGACGCCATAAATCGATTGAACCCAAATATGGAAGCCAATGCGAATAAGCGCAAGATAGCATTACTGGTAAGCAGGGTTATCACAACGGCGGGAAGTGCCGCGCGGCGGGCGGGCGCCAATCCATCTCAGGAGGGGAAAGCTATCGGTGCCGCGCTCAAAGGGTTGCCGCAAAATATTCAAATGATCGGCCCGGATACCTTTGAAGAAAGAATCAGGGCCTATATTTACGAGAGAGTGAGCAGCCTGAGCCCACGTGACAGGGGGCTCCTGACAGGGAACGCGATACTCGGTTATGACAGCAACTGGGAAGCCGCCGCGGCAGAAGCAGGGAAGTCCGTATATGAATCGGGCGGCACCTGGGCAGAAGTAGAATCGGTTATTATCTCCATATTCAAAGAATACCCGTTTTAAAGCCAAGAATCAGACTTAAGAGGGGGGGGGATATTCTCGACCATTACCCTTCCTTATTTCCTCTATTCACCCTGAATATTCTTGAATCCAATCCAAGAGGATCTCGCCCAAAATGAAGTGGGCTGAATTCCCACGAGACAGCCTCCATCGATGCGACAGGAAATCTCCTCTTCCATACAAGAA
>JAUXJX010000405.1 GCA_030624545.1 Bacteroidota bacterium
TACTTCCAAAAAGAAGGTTTCATTTTCGGCAAAATATGTTAATTTGGCATAACAAGAGCCGGGCTGCCGAATTGGAAGGCGGAACGGCCGGATAGAAATCAACGAGATCGCAGGCAAAATTGGCAGCTAAAACGAGACAAATAACCGTTTCCGCGCCCGGCAGGATCTGCTTGTTCGGCGAGCACCAGGATTATCTGAAATTACCTGTGATTGCTGCAGCGATTAATTTGCGGATACTTATAACCGGTGAACAAAGAAATGACGCCAAATTTCACATTCATTTGCCTGACATAGATTCCGAGGAGATTTTGATTCCTCCTAAAAAGAATGCTGAATTTCATTATGAGCGTGAAAGCGACTATTTTCGAAGTGTGTACAATGTTCTCAAAAGGATTGGAATCGAATATGAGAAAGGTTGTGATTGCACGGTACAAGGTGACATTCCCATCAATTCCGGCACGGGCTCCTCTTCGGCACTAACCGTCGCATGGACTAAATTTCTGATCGAGGCAAGTGGGAATCCGGAAAAGAAGTTCAAAGACCCTGAATATATCGCCCGCCTGGCCTACCTGGCCGAAGTGGAAGAATTCGGCGAGCCCGGCGGAATGATGGACCAATATACGGCTGCAGTCGGTGGAATTACTTACATTGACTTCGCAGATCATACCAAGACAAAGCCAATGGCAAATCGACTAGGGCCATTTGTTCTTGGAGATTCCGGTGAAGCCAAGGACACAAAGGAAATGTTAAGCCGCGTGAAGTTGGGAGTACTCGGGGCAACCGAAAGGATCGAAAAGGAAAATCAGGATTTCGATTTGCGGACAGTCTCGAGCCATTCTCTCGAGCAATATCGCCAAATAACAGGGGCTGCCCAATTTGAGGTCTTGAGAGGTGCCTGTTTGAACAGGGATATTACTCAGACGGCAAAAAGCCAATTCCAGAAGGAAGAGTTTAATCACCAGGAATTTGGCAGACTTTTGAGCGAACATCAGGAGGTGCTTGACAAACTGCTCCGCGTAAGCACGCCCAAGATAAATCTGATGCTGGAAGAGGCTATTGAGGCCGGAGCCTACGGCGGCAAGATCAACGGTTCCGGCGGCGGTGGCTGCATGTTTGTCTACGCACCGGAGAATACAAAAGGAATAGCAGAGGCGATTGAAAGGGCGGGGGGAAAAACCTATATCGTCCGAGTAGACGAAGGTCTCGAATCAGAATTGAGTTCGGAATGAAAGCGATCCTGGATTCTGGATGCTGGAGGCTAGATGCTGGATATTTGATGCGGAAACTAGATTCTGGCTTCTGACTCCTGGCTTCTGGATTCTGGATACTGGATACTAACCAAAGAAGAGCGCAATAAGCATGAGATTACATGCAATCGACTGGGCAACTGTGATCGGGTTCTTTGTCATCTATCTGGCAATTGGGTTTATTGTTGCGAAGAAAGCCGGAGCCAGCTCCGCTGAATTCTTTCTCTCCGGCAGGAACATGCCCTGGTGGCTTCTGGGGGTCTCAATGGTTGCAACAACATTTTCCACAGATACGCCAAATCTCGTGACGGACATCGTGCGCCAAAATGGCGTGGCAGGCAACTGGGTCTGGTGGGCGTTCCTCCTAACCGGAATGTTGACGGTTTTCGTTTACGCCAAACTATGGCGCCGCTCCGGCATTCTGACCGATTTGGAATTCTATGAGTTGCGCTACAGCGGCAGGGCGGCTGCCTTTCTCAGGGGGTTCCGCGCTATTTATCTCGGTGTGTTTTTTAACGTCCTGGTCATGGCTTCGGTCAGCCTCGCGATCATAAAGATCGGCGGCGTTATTCTCAACCTGACGCCTGTCCAATCTTTGGCGATCGCCTTGGTTGTGACGGTCATCTACAGCACACTCGGCGGATTGCGCGGCATTCTTATCACCGATTTTTTTCAATTTATCATCGCTATTACCGGCGCGATTGGCGCCGCCATAGTCGCAGTCAATTTACCGGAGGTTGGCGGCCTGGGCAAGCTATTGTCGAATGAGAGGGTCGTCTCCAGCCTCAATCTGCTGCCCGATTTTTCTGACAACGAAGCCTTCTTAACTCTTCTGGTCCTGCCGCTTGCGGTACAATGGTGGAGTGTCTGGTATCCCGGCGCCGAACCGGGGGGCGGCGGCTATATCGCCCAACGCATGCTGTCAGCAAAATCGGAGCGCCATGCAATCGGGGCAACCTTACTGTTTAACGCAGCACACTACGCGCTGCGTCCATGGCCGTGGATCATCGTGGCATTGTGCTCAATCCTTGTATTTCCGGACCTGCAGGCACTAAGGACCGCATTTCCCCATATCGATCCGAGCGTGGTGAAAAACGATCTCGCATATCCAGCCATGCTGACCTTTCTACCGCACGGTCTTTTGGGTCTGGTCGTCGCTTCACTCATTGCAGCATTCATGTCGACCATCTCAACTCATCTAAACTGGGGATCTTCTTATCTGGTCAATGATATTTATAAGCGCTTTGTGAATCCCACCGCAAGCGAGAAAAAGCAGGTATTCGTGGGCCGGATATCCACTGTTTTTTTGATGCTTCTTACGGGTTGCCTGGCGCTTCTGCTCAGCAATGCGCTGCAGGCATTTAATATCCTTCTGCAAATTGGGGCGGGAACGGGACTGTTATTTATCCTCAGATGGTTCTGGTGGCGCATAAACCCTTTTAGCGAGATCACTGCCATGGTGGTTTCATTTCTCGTGGCGATTTATCTCCAGATTATTCACCCACTCTTGGGGCTGCCGGATATCTCTTCGCCTATAAAGCTCATCATTGGAGTCGCAATAACGACAGCCGCATGGATCTTTGTTACGTTCGTCACCCGGCCGTCGGACGAAGGCACACTGCGCAATTTCTACAACCTGGTTCACCCTGGCGGCCCAGGTTGGCAAAGGGTGATCAAAAAGGCTGAAATGGATGGGCATGCCATGAAAGATGGCGGTCAGGCGTGGGAAGTTCCTATAGGAATACTGTGCATGCTATTCGGCTGCTTTGCAGTCTATGGAGCCTTATTCGCAACCGGCTACTGGATCTATGGCAAACAAGTCCCGGCAATCATTTTGAGTTTCGTGGTCTTGATCGCAGTCACATTTTTGTTTAGATTTTGGAGAAGGCTCAGGGCTAACTAGTTTCGACTGCAAAACTCATATCTTTATTAACAAGCTGTATGAGTCTGGATAAAGATCATACCACATAAGTACACGCTGAGCGGAGTCGAAGCGTGAGCTAAGTAGAAGCGTCCATGCTGAGCCCCGCCATGCGGCGGGATAAACTCATCGAA
>JAUXJX010000132.1 GCA_030624545.1 Bacteroidota bacterium
CGAACGACGCGCGGCAAGCATCCACGAACCCCTCGAGAGCGGACCCTACACATTAATACGACTGGCCAGCAGGCCCATACTAATTCGGCCTTGAAACTCCTTTCTGTTGCCATCGCGATTATAAATATCAATCACGGAGCCGAGTCTGCCGCCGTACTCAGCCGGATAACCGCCCTTGTAGATGCGCACGTCCTTTATTGCGTCGGGATTGAACGTGGAAAAGAAACCAAAGAAGTGTGACGGATTATAGACGGTGGTTTGATCGATCAGTGTGAGGGTTTGGTCGGGGCTGCCGCCGCGTATGTATAAGCCGGTTGAAAAATCTGAAGCCGCCTTGATTCCCGGCAAGAGTTGGATCGAGCGGAACAGGTCTGCTTCGAGGACCGCGGGCAACTCTCTTACCAGCCGCGGTTGCACATTCAAGACGCCGACCGGTCTTTCCTCTTCGAGTAACATCTCCGACTCGATGATGACCTCCTCCGTTTCGATGACGCTGGGCCGCAATTCGATATCAAGTCGAAGTTCTTGGCCGGGCGCGAACGCCAGTTCTTTCTTGAATCTCTCGTAGCCGATATAGGAGGCAACGAGCGTGAATCGCCCCGGCTCGATATTGGCTATGGTATAGTACCCGCTGTTGTTCGTCGCTGTTCCGCTCAGTGTCTCGTTAATAAAGACATTGGCCCGGATTAGCGTTTCTCCGGATTTGGCATCTTTTACAAATCCATGAACAGAGGCGGATCCGATTTGTGCCAACGCCGAATGGACCGGTAAGAATTCGAGGAACAGAATTAGGAATGGGGATATTATCCTCAGTTTCATCTCGGCATACTTTCGTAACGTGGAAGAAAAATAGATCGATCAATTTATCAACCGTGATCTACTGATGCCAGTCAATATTCCCTTGTCGGGACCCGTCCAGAATCTCTAGAGGGTGCCTGGCCCGAAGAATTAGCCACGAAGGAACGCGAAGTGTCGCGAATAGGAGGTTCTATCATTCGTGTTCATTCGTGAAGATTCGTGGCAAGAGAAAACTAACTTTGGCAGCGCGGAAATAGGCGAAATTCGTGCCCACAGGATTGAGCGGGTAAAAGTCCAAGCAGAAACCCACTGTCTCCAGGAAAATCGGTTTCTTTATTCGTCCTTCAATTTCAAAGTTACAACCAGCGGCCGATGGTCTGATGCCAGCTCGTTTTCATGGTCAATCGTGCGCGCGCTTATACCGCTTCGCTTGCAGGCATTTTTCACGGAAAATGATAGCAATATATGATCGATCTGTTCCCGAATCCCTTCGAACTCATAGGTCCAGCGAGTATCGAGTCTGTCATCGAAATAACCCTTGTGACCGGTCTGGATGAGGTCTTCATGTATGTCGTCTAGACCGCGAATGCGGCGGACGGCAGGTTGTCCTCGCCGGTCGTTCAAGTCCCCGGCGACGATCACCAATTCCCCTTCTTTGATCTCACGTAAATAATGGCGCCTGAGGATCGAAGCCTGGGCGATGCGCTGCTGATCCTGGTCGTAGCCGCCGGCCTCTGAAGCCAGATGGACCACGTAGAGCAGAAACTCCCTGCCAAATGCCACAAAAGACACGCGCATGCCTTTGCTGATTCCGGTATCATCCTCTCTTTCCGGATCGTCTGGTTCTTCGACATAAATCTCTCTTCCGGGAATTTCCACCACGATATCGTTCAGAAGGAATTTGGAAAGGATGCCGACGTGTTGTCTTGTGAAGGTATCGCGAGATCTACCGACTGCTCGATGCGGATAGTCCAGTCCCAAATCATGTATTTCGTTCTGCAATTCAGCAACGTCGGTTTCATCGCCCACTTCCGTCAGCGCGATCACATCGGCATTGACCATCGTGATAACCTTGGCCACTTCCTTCGCCGCTTCATTGAACTGCTGGTCACGGAAGCCAGGTTGATCCCACTCCTGTCTTTCCTCGGCTGTGGCTTTACCGATATTGAACGGAAGCCCAAACTTGACGTGAACTTTGGGCCTGGTCAAAAATTCGCAGTTGAAGGTAGCAATCGTGAGGATGTTGTCCTGTGCCAAACCGGTTTGAACAAGCAGAGTCAAACCGAGGCCTAAAATCAAGATTGTTAATCTTCGCTTTTTCATATTTCTCCTCATTCTCTATGAAAATGGTTTATTTCTTGGCTTGTCTCTCTACGACCCGGACAATTTCATCGATGGCCCTGTCTATTTCTTCGGCCGTGGTATAACGACCGACCGAAAAGCGAATCGTCCCCATGGCGTATTCCATTGGCACATGCATGGCTTCAAGAACGCTCGAAACGTCGATGCTATCGCTATGACAAGCCGCGCCCGCGGAAGCAGCCACCTGCACCAATTCCGACAGTACTGTGTTGGCTTCCAGACCCTTAAAGCTGATGCTCGACGTGTTTGGCAGTCGTTTCTCGGGATGTCCGTTAACACTAACATGGGGGAATCGTTCCCTTAAGCCGTTTTCGAGTCGGTCCCGCATCTTACTCATATGTTCTTGAAATTCGGACAAATTCTTAGTGACCAGCTCGCATGCCTCGCCAAGTCCAACGATCTGCATGACATTTTCAGTGCCGGCCCGCCGATTCATTTCATGGTCCGCGCCGTGAATCAGTTTATCCAATTCGACTCCGGCGCGAATGTATAGCGCACCAATTCCCTTCGGCGCATAGAGCTTGTGTCCGGCTACCGAAAGCAGGTCGACGCCAAGCTCATCTACATGGACGGGAATCTTGCCAACGGACTGGGCACAATCAGTATGAACCAGGACGTCGTGGCCGTGGGCAATCTCAGTGATCTCCTGAATCGGCTCAATCGTGCCCACTTCGTTGTTGGCCTGCATGATGGACACAAGGATAGTCTGTGGAGAAATTGCCTCCTCTACCTCTTCCGGATTGACGAGGCCAAATTCATCCACCGGCAGGACTGTGACTTTGCATCGGTTGTCTTCCAAATGGCGGCAAACATCGATCACCGCTGGATGTTCCACCGCTGAAGTGATGATATGATTGCCTTTGCGCCGGTAAGCTCTAGCAACGCCCTTGATGGCATAGTTAATGGATTCAGTCCCGCCGCTGGTAAAAATCAGTTCATCGATCCGGCAGTGGAGCATTTCTGCCACCTGTTGGCGCGCCTTTTCGACAGCCTTCCGCGCGGTAACGCCAAAAACATGGCTGCTGGATGGATTGCCAAAATGATCATAAATATACGGCCGCATCGCCTCTGCCACACGCAGATCAATGGGAGTGGTGGCGTTGTAGTCAAGATAGATGGGTTTCATAGTCGGTTTCCTGCTGTCTGATTTCCTCTGTGGATCTGCAATTAAGATCGCAACGTGGCGACCAGACGAAGGGGATTACCGAGAAGCTCCAAAGCCGAGATGATGCTGGTGCAAATAACATCCGCTTCTTCTACGGCTTTCACGGCTGCCCCTTCTTCAAGGATAATAGCAATACCCAGCGCCGCTTCTTTGAGCATTAAGCGGTCGTTGCGTCCGTTTCCGAAGCAAGCCGTGGACCCAGAACCCAGGCGCTTGACATAGTCAAGCTTGGCTATGTCCTGGTTTTTCTCAGGTAGAATAGAAAGCTCGCATGGCAGTCCTTGAAGCTTCGAACGGGCTATGCCAAAGGTGTCTGCCGTCACCACGTGGATTTCGAGTTTTTCCGCCAGGGACTCAAGTCCTGCTGCGACCCCATCGATAAGCTCTCCGTCGCACCCGAGGGTGCCGTTGTAATCCAGAACGATATATTTCAGCCGTAACTTCTTGTAGCCAGGGATGTCTATTTCAATCATCAATTGAAGGTACTTCTTATATTCTGTGATGCAAGTCAGAATTATAAGGTAGTGTGAGGTCCATGGAACGAAATAGGGGATGGGTGAGGGTTGGTATCAAAGTCACTGTTTATTTGCCACGAATCTTCACGAATAAACACGAATCTGTTATCGCTCCTTCGCGACACTTCGTGTTCTTTCGCGGCTAATTCATGGCGCCAAGCGCCCTGCCGAGATTGAAGCCTGAACCAATGAGGGAAAGACGCACCAAAGTGAATGCTACTCGCCACGAATTTTCACGAATAAACACGAATCTGTTATCGTGCCTTCGCGATACTTCGTGTTCCTTCGTGGCTAATCTTTTTCACCAAGCGCCCTGTCGAGATTGCAGTCTAAACTGATGAGGGAAAAGATGCATCAAAGTGATTGTTCTTTTGCCACGAATCTTCACGAATAAACACGAATCTATTATCGTGCCTTCGCGACACTTCGTGTTCCTTCGCGGCTAATCTTTTTCACCAAGCGCCCTGTCGAGATTGAAGGCCGCACTGATGAGGGAAAGGTGTGTAAAAGCCTGGGGGAAATTTCCCAGTGCTTCGCCGCTGGGGCCGGTTTCCTCCGAGTACAGGCCAAGGTGATTCGCATAACCCAACATCTGCTCGAACATGAGTTGCGCCGCCCTCAGTCTGGCAGGGTCGACTCTTCCCGCCCGAGTCAGGGCTTCGACGAGCCAAAACGTACAGATATTAAAGGTGCCTTCTTGGCCAGGCAGGCCGTCTTCGGTTTCGTCCACATTGTAACGATAGACGAGGCTGTTGGAAACGAGTCCGCCATTGCGCGGGGGCTGCATGACGGCATCCAATGTCCTCAGCATCCTTGGATCGGTAGGGGAAAGGAAGAACACCAGGGGCATCATCAGGTTGGCGGCGTCCAGCGATTCGCTTCCGACGTACTGAACGAAGGCCTTGCGGTTCTCGCTCCAACCCTTGGTCATGATCTCTTCGTAGATCCGGTCTCTTGTTTTGAGCCACAAGTTGCGATCGGCAGGAAACGAACGCTTGTTGGCCAACCGCAGTCCGCGGTCCACTGCAACCCAGGACATCAGCATGGAATAGACGAAATGTTTTTGTCCGCCGCGGACCTCCCAAATGCCTTCATCTTTCTTGTGCCAATTCTTACACACCCAATTGACCAGCCTGCGCAGGTGGGTCCAGAGATCGTAGGAGATGGGGCTGCCGTATTTGTTATATAGGTAAACCGTGTCCATCAATTCGCCATAGATGTCTAACTGGAGCTGATTGTGGGCGCTGTTGCCGATGCGAACCGGGCGGGAGGCCCTATAGCCTTTCAGGTGACCCAATGTTTCTTCTGTTAGAATCCGGCGGCCGTCGAGACCGTACATGATCTGCAGGGAGCCATCCGGGTTGATTTCCCGGCATCTGGCTTCGATCCACTGCATGAATTGAGCCGCTTCTTCCGTGAATCCGATGCGCAGTAGGCCGTAGAGGGTGAAGGCGGCATCCCGGATCCAGGCATAGCGATAGTCCCAATTTCGTTCTCCGCCAATTTGCTCGGGCAGGCTGCAGGTCGGCGCCGCGACAATGGCGCCTGATGGCTCGAATGTCAGCAGCTTCAGAGCCATGGCCGAGCGATACACCATTTCACGCCAGCGGCCCTTATAAGTGCATTTTGAGATCCAGCCCCGCCAATACGCGACGGTTCTGGTGAAAAGTTCCTGAGCCCCCAACTCAGACAAGAAGGTTGTACAGCCTTCTCCGGGTTTGATTTCCTGCAGCAGAAAGATAGCCGATTGGCCCTCATGCAGAGTGAACTCGGCAACGGCACCATTGCCATTCTTCTCCAGCTTCAGACGGGTTGCCAGCCCAAGGCAGAGGTTATCGGAATAGAAGCAGGCGCCTTCCGGGGTAATTTTTAGCTTATGTTCGTCACGGGCATAGTTAAAGGCCGGACTGCACTCCAGCCTGAAGGCCATGGTTCCGCGCACGACGGTAACGCGCCGGAACAATTGGTGGTCATGCTGATCTTCACCCTTAAAATCTCCAACAGGCATTAAGTCCGTCACCTCGCCGACGCCGTCAGGCGCGAAAAAACGCGTCACCAATACATTGGTGTCCGGCCAGTAGAATTGCTTATGCTTTATTTCTTCGGCCGTTGGCGCTATTCTGAAGCGTCCGCCTTTTTCGTCGTCCAACAGAGCGGCAAAGACGCTGGGTGAGTCAAAATGGGGAAAACAAAACCAGTCGATGGAGCCGTCTATGCCCACCAGGGCGACTGTATGCATGTCCCCGACAATGCCATAGTTTTCAATGGGTTGGTATGGGATGGGAGACCTCCTTGATTAATAACGTTCTTCTGGCAATCGACCGTAACGTCTTCAAGAGTTATCACCTGAACGGTTTGTTTCAACCTTTC
>JAUXJX010000118.1 GCA_030624545.1 Bacteroidota bacterium
GCGTGCACTTCGTCATGGTATTTGTCCAGAGGGTGGCCGGACACATAAAATCCCAGCAGCTCGCGCTCGTAAGAAAGCTGCAAGGATTGGCTCCAGGGTTCAACTTCCGGCAAACTAGGATAGCCATGCGAAGGAGCGGCTCCAGCGTCTTTACCGCCGTTGGCATCAAATATGCTAAACTGGCCCTTCATGCTGTTAGACTGCTCATTCTGGGCAAAATTGACCGCAGTCTCGACGGCACTGAATTGGTGTGCGCGGGTCCCGGGAAAAGAATCCATTGCCCCAGCCTTGGCAAGGCTTTCCAACACCTTCTTGTTCACGGACCTGAGGTCCAAATTCTGCACGAAATCAAATATTGATTTGAAGCCGCCGTGTTTCTCTCGTGCCCGAATAATGGACTGAATGGCCCCTTTCCCCGCGTTCTTAATCGCACCCAGGCCAAATCGTATGCTGTCGCCATGGACGGTGAAATTCGCAAAGCTCTCATTCACGCACGGAGGAAGAATCCGGAGCCCGAGGCGCTTACATTCATCCAGGAGAATCATTACCCGGTCCGAATTGCCCATCTCACTCGTAAGCGTAGCAGCCATGAATTCAGCCGGATAATGGGCTTTCAGATAGGCAGTTTGATAGGCGATGATTGAATAGCAGGCGGCATGAGACTTGTTGAAACCATATTTCACAAATTCAAACATCAAATCGAAGACTTTCTTTGCCACCAGCTTGTCAATGCCCTTCTGATCGGCGCCTGCGACAAACTTAACCTCCTGCTGGCCCATCAGCTCTTTCTCTTTTTTTCCCATGGCCCGGCGCAGCAGATCCGCTTCGCCCAATGAAAATCCGCCCATTACGCTGGCAATCTGCATGACCTGCTCCTGGTACACGATGATTCCATGGGTCTCTTTCAAAATGGGCTCCAGCAGCGGATGGAGATATTCGCTGTCTTGCCTGCCGTGGCTGCAATGAATGAAATCGTCGATCATTTTCATCGGTCCGGGGCGGTAAAGCGCATTCATGGCAATCAAATCTTCAATGCGGCTCGGATTTAGTTTTTTCAGGTAGTCCCGCATCCCACCGCTTTCAAACTGGAAAAAGCCGGTGGTTTCCCCCTTCCCGAACAGCTCATAGGTTTTCTCATCATCGAGCGGAATATGATCCAGGTCAATTTCAATTCCTCGTTCGCGCAGCATTTTCGTGGCATTGTCGAGCACCGTGAGCGTTCTCAGGCCAAGAAAATCCATCTTCAGAAGTCCGATCTTCTCCACGCATTTCATGTCATACTGAGTCGTCACGTCTCCCGTGTTGGACAAATAGAGAGGTACATAGTTGGTCAATTCTTCGGGTGTGATTACGACTCCGGCGGCATGAGTGGAGGCATGCCGCGCAATTCCTTCCAGGGCCTTGGAATATTCTAATAGTTTCTGATATTGTTCATCGTCCGATTCAAACAAAGCGCCAAATTCCTTGACGTCTCTGCGGGCCTCCTCAAGAGAGCTCCCGAAAGGAATCATCTTGGCGATGCGGTCCACATCCCCATATTTCACATTCAAAACACGTCCTACGTCACGAATAACCGCCCTGGCAGCCATGGTTCCAAAGGTGATGATCTGTGCGACGTTCTTTTCTCCGTATTTTTCGCGCACATAGTCGATAACCTCTTCCCTGCGCTCATAACAGAAATCGATATCGATATCCGGCAGGGAAACGCGTTCCGGATTCAAAAATCGCTCGAAAAGCAAGTTGTATTCGAGCGGGTCGAGATTGGTAATGCCCAGGGCATACGAAACTATACTGCCCGCGACCGAACCGCGTCCCGGCCCCACGGGAATTCCCCTGCTGCGGGCAAAATCGATGAAGTCGTTCACGATTAGAAAATAACCGGAAAATCCCATATGGTTGATCACGCCAAGCTCAAACTCAAACCGCTCTTCTATTTCGGGAGTAATGTTTTCATATCGCTCCTGCAGCCCCTTCCAGGCAAGCTCGCGTAAGTATTCGTCAAGATTCTTAGATTTGCTCTCCGCCGGGATCTCAAAACTGGGCAAATAGGTGTCATGGAAATCCAACTGCAAATTGCATTTCTCAGCAATTTCACCGGTAATGTCAAGGGCATCCTGATGATCGGAAAACAGCTCTCTCATCTCTTCTTCAGATTTGAAGTAAAGCTCTTCCGTGCGGAATTTTAGCCTGTCCGGATCATCCATTTCCTTGCCGGTTTGAATGCAGATTAACGCATCGTGAGGCATGTGGTGCTCTCGTTTCATATAATGGATATCGTTGGTAATCGCCAGCGGAATATCCAATTCCTTGCTCAGGTACTGCAGTCCCTCGGCGGCCGTCTTCTCCTCCTCTATTTTATGATTCTGCATTTCCAGATAGAAATCATCACCAAATATATCGCGATATGCTTCCGCCCTGGTTTTGGCCAACTCCATATTGCCTTTGACGATAGCTTGCGAGACTTCACCCTTAAGACAGGCTGACATCGCTATAATCCCCTCATGGTATTCCTTCAATACTTCATGGTCGATGCGCGGTCTGTAATAGAATCCCTCCAGAAATCCAATCGACACCAATTTCATCAAATTCCGGTAACCGGTTTGATCTTTTGCCAGCAGCAGTAGATGATAGGAATTATCACCATGATCGGATTTGGCCTTGTCTTTCCGGCTTCTCGGAGCCACGTAGGTCTCTACGCCAATGATTGGCTTGATTCCGGCCACTTTTGCGGTACGATAAAACTCAATTGCACCGAACATGTTGCCATGATCGGTGAGGGCAAGTGCCGGCATGTTTAGCTTGGCTGCGCAGGAAACCAGATCGTTAATCCTGCAGGCGCCATCCAACAGGCTGTAGTGTGAGTGATTATGCAGATGCACGAATGATGACATACAATGATCCTACATTAATTGAATTTAAGGGGAAGATGAAAATCTGCGGCTGATAAAATACTTCCATGGCACTCTAGAATGTAATGATTAATATTTGAATTCAAATAAAATCTGCAAGAATTCATTTCCAACGAAATTGATTTCCGAAAATAGGGCCGGAAGTGCTCGCCTAGTCTTGTTTCTCCCTGCGAATATCCGCCCCAAGGGACTGGAGCTTAACCTCAATCCGTTCATAACCACGGTCGATGTGATAGATGCGCAAGACATCGGTTCTCCCCTCGGCAATCAAGCCGGCCAGGATCAAAGACGCACTGGCGCGAAGGTCTGTGGACATCAAGGACGCGCCTTTTAGCCGGGCACCCCCCCGCACATTGGCGACGTTGCCATCAACTTCAATGTCCGCGCCGAGGCGATTGAGCTCGGCCACATGCGCAAATCGATCATGATAAATCGTGTCGATAATCGTCGATGTCCCGCCGGCCGTAGACATCAGGGCGATCCACTGTGCCTGCATATCCGTCGGGAAACCGGGGTATACTTCTGTGCTAACATTGACCGGGTCCGGCCTTCCATTTGATTGGATACGAATGCTGTTTTCAGTAGATTGAATATCCGCTCCGGCCGATTCCAGCTTGGCAAGCACGGCAGAAAGATGATCCGTATCCACGCTCTGGAGTGTGACATCACCGCCGGTCATGGCCACTGCGGCCGAAAACGTTCCGGCCTCAATTCGGTCCGGAATGATCCTGATATTTGCCGGTTCGAGCCGCTCAACCCCGACGATTTCCAGGCGTTTGCCGCCAATTCCTGAAATCCGGGCGCCCATGGCTACCAAGAACTCTGCCAATTGCTGAATCTCCGGTTCCATCGCGGTGTTTTCCAAAATGGTTGTGCCTTCCGCGAGAGTTGCAGCCATAAGAAGATTTCCAGTCGCCCCCACACTCGGGACATCAAAGGTGATGCGGGCGCCTTTCGGACGGTCGCAGCGCCCAATGACATATCCCTCATCGATCTCAATTTCGACGCCCATTTTCTTCAAGCCTTCGAGATGAAAATTCACTGGCCGTGGACCCCAGGCACATCCTCCAGGGAGTGATACCCTTGCCTGGCCGTGCCTGGCAAGGAGCGGTCCGAGCACGTAAAAGGAAGCACGCATGGTTCGAACCAGATCGTAAGGGGCAATGAGAGAGTGTTCCTCGGGAACTTGCAGATTGAGTGCGTTCTCTCCATGATCGACCCGGATACCCATCTGACCGAGTAAATTAGCCATGGTTTTTACATCGCGAAGATTCGGCACGTTGGTGAGGGAATAGCGCCCGGGCGCCAGCAACGCCGCCGCCATGATCGGCAGCGTTGCGTTTTTCGAACCGCTAATTTCGACAGTGCCTTCCAGCGGCCTGCCGCCATGAATGACGAATTTATCCATCGATGGGCATGAGGTGTGAGGTATAAGGTATAGAGTATAAGGTTCTAAAAGACATCTACTTATAACGCGGTGTGCTAGTAATAATTATGATTCCAAATGTCATTTCGAACCCGCCTCGGCGGGGGAGAAATCTTTTCAAGCGATTCGAGTGCACCAACATTTTAGATTTCTCAGTCTCCCGACAAGCCGGGATTCTTCGAAATGACGGTTATGACAAAGTCGAGAGTTTTTATCATTGCCTATTTGGGATTACAAAACTGACAAGCTAGCAAAATGCGTTATTTATAATATGTTGATCGGCTGTTTGCTACCCGGAATTGGCGCTTAGCATCTCCTCCGCATTTTTCAAAACGGTATCCGTAACTTTCTCGCCGCCCAGAAGACTGGCAATTTCTTTTACCCGCTCGGACCTGTCCAGGCTCTGAACGGTTGTGAACGTCTCTCCATTGGTGACCAATTTCCTGACCGTAAAATGTCTGTCGGCGTAACTCGCGATCTGCGGCAAATGCGTTACACAGATCACCTGATGGCTTTTCGACAAATCCCTCAATTTTCTTCCGACTGACTCCGCGACTCTTCCCGAAATCCCGATGTCAATCTCGTCGAAAACCAGTACGCTAATCTGATCCTTGCCGGCCAGAACGGATTTGATGGCCAGCATGATTCTCGAAAGCTCTCCGCCCGAGGCGATCTGCGCCAGTGGCTTAAAATCTTCTCCCGGGTTGGTAGAAGCCAGAATGGTAATCCTGTCCACCCCGACGGGTTTTGCCACCAGACCGTTATCCAGGAGAATCCCGCCGCCATCTTCCCGGTCAAAATGATCAAAAATAATTCTCAGCCTTGCATTTTCCATCCCGATTTGACGAATGATTTCCTGTATTTCCCTCTCCAATCCCCTGGCAGCCTTCTTGCGCAAGTTTGACAATTCCACGCAGCAGTTCGACAATTCATTTTTCTTCAGCAGCAACTGGCTTTCCAATTCTTCCAGATCACTGTCCAAGTTCTCAATGCTGCTCAGATCACGTTTAAGGCTATCCAATTTCTCAAGAATTTCGGAAACCGGAAGGGCATATTTCTTCTTTATGCGGTTGATCTGGCTGAGTCGCTCTCGAATATTTTCCAGCCTGTCCTGATCGTATTCGGCGCCGGAGACATATTCATTCACAAACCGGGCGACCTCTTCCACATTCATGTAAGCACTTGACAAAAGCTGAGCCATATCTGCAAACTGCTTGTCGATCTCCGCAAGCTCGTTCAGTCTCTCAAGGGCCGTGCCGATGCCGGCATAAGCCGCTTCCTGTCGATCGTACAAAAGCGAATAGACCTCATTGCAGAGGGCGACCAGCTTTTCGTGATTGGCAAGTACCTTTTCTTCCCCGATGCGTTCTTCTTCTTCACCAGTGTAGAGGCTTAGAGATTCGATCTCCTTAATTTGAAACTGAATGAATTCCTGCTTTTCGTGAAGCGCCGCTGCTTTTGTTCTCAGCGAGGCGAGGCTTTGCTGGGCCTTCATAATATCGCTGTAAAGCCGGCCTACGGGCTCCACCAAATGAAACAATCCGCCGTAAGCATCGAGATAAACCTGGTGATTCTCGCTTCGAAGCAAGGACTGATGTTCATGTTGCCCATGCAGATCAACCAACAGATCCGAGACCTTTTTGAGGACAGACATCTGTGCAAGGCAGTCGTTTATGAAAGTTCTGGATCTGCCCGATTGATTTAGCTCGCGGCGTAGAATCAGTTCGTCATGCGCAGGCTCAATATCGTGTTCGCTCAATATTCTTGTGATGCCGGCAGAATAAGTATCAAAGATTCCCTCGACAACCGCCTTGTCGGCGCCTGACCGCAACATGTCCGTCGAGACCTTCTCGCCAAGAATTGAATTCAAGGCGTTAACCACAAGAGATTTGCCTGTGCCGGTCTCGCCGGTCAGCACATTGAAGCCCGGTGAAAATTCAACACTGAGCTCCTCCAGCAATGCAAAATTCTTAATAAATAGCTGCTTTAGCATGAGGTACAGTCAGCGTTCATTATTCATAAATTCTTGCCACCAAAGCACCAAGTCACCAAGTCACCAAGTCACCAAGAACATAGCACTTATGCCATCAATCTGCAAAAAACCGAGTTTTTGACTAGTCTTGAAGGATCTTAATTTTTCTATATTTTTCGACTTTGTGTCTTCGTGACTTTGTGGCTATAAATTATTCAGGTTAGTCGAATTTGGAATTATTCGTTTATCA
>JAUXJX010000406.1 GCA_030624545.1 Bacteroidota bacterium
GGCAAGGACTTCAAATAGAAGCCACGTCATAATTATATATTCGGGGATGTGGATATATTTGTTCGGATTGGATTCTATGGAAATAAAAACCCAAACGATGACGGCACAGGGGACTAATAATGCCAGGGCCTGTATACCTTTTTTCAATACCAGAACCGCGAGATAATAAGCGATTCCCAGCAGTATAATTAATGCCATGGATACTTTGCCGGCAACTGCGGACGAAAAGTGTTTTGCAATGGCATTATAGACCAAAATTACATGAGGAAGCACCAGGGTATAAGCTGTCACTAAAGCCCCTCCAAGCATATGCAACTGCCAAAGATGTTTTTCGCTGGTATGCAGGAAAGGCGTCATCGCAAGATGGCCCGTTGTCCCGATGTTTTTTTCCAGGTAGCGCAACTCCTCAAACTTTTCTTTGATTTCAGGATCAGGACTTACACGAAAGCCGGCTTCTTGTTTCATCAAGATGCCCTTCGCATGGATAGACAGTTCAACATGGAGCCTGAGCAGACACAACATATCGGCCACAATTTCGCCCGATAATTTCTCCCTTAGCGAATGGAGATATCTGCCAATTCTAGACTCGGAGAAATCGCCCGAGGTGATTAGTTCGAGCAACTCCTGATCTGTATCAAAGCCGATGCCAAGCCAGTGTTGGGTGGACTTTTCGCTTTGATAATAGACAATGGCGATAATGACCGGAAATACAAAGAGAATCACAAGTGTGGACTGCACTGGCGGTAGAATGAAGTGGTTGAAGAAAGAATGGATGACCATTGCCAATGTCAATCCTGGCAGGAACGCCAGGTATTTGGATGACTCCCTTCGTTCAAAAAGATTCTTCGAGATGATTCCGAAAATTGCAGTCACACCGCCGTGCATCACCGCCGTGCCGAATCCACGAATGATCCATATGAATAATGTCGCATCAGGTAAAGAACGTAAATAATGTATGTTTTCCAGCAGAGCAAATCCGGCCCCAATGGCGAATCCATGAATCGCTGCATCCACCATGAATCCGATCTTCTGTGAGCGGATCAGATAGATCAAATAAACGGCTTTGGTGATTTCCTCCAGGACAGGGGCGCCATATCTTGAATAGACTGTAAAATTGAAGTCAGCATGCCTCAAAACCAGGACATCCAGCAGCAGGAGGAAAAGAGCGGCGACGCAACCCATCAGGATTGACATTAGAACCGACTGCAGCCTTACCAGCTTGTAGCTATCAATCAATATGAGGCCGGCCAGAAAGAAGAATACGGGAAGAAGGCTAACGGCAATGCGAATTAGGTCGTGGAGAATAGCTGTGCTCAACGCAATAAGTTACGGATATTAAACGAATGATGATTTGAATTGACTATTCGTTGCTGCAGTCTTTCATGGAAGTTGAATATTCTCTTCACTGCACAGATCGTTCCTTTGTTATAACGAATGAAAAATCACAGGATCTTCAACGAAATCATAAATTCATCCGAAAGATCGCTCTCCTCTACTGCGGCGGCATATCCGACTGAAATGATGGATTGACGGTGTGAAAACAAAACGATTCTAAAATCGAGTTGCCCCCCAAAATTAGCTAACGTTCTTCTGGAGCCAAATTGGGGAAGCGGTTTCAAAGCCTTTTCTCCGTCAAAATTCGTGCGAATTGCAGAAGCAAAAAGCGCTAAACGTGCCCAGTTAAAATAAAATGCCGGAAAGCCGAAGCGGCGAAAGCGAATGGGAGGCAGATTCCACTCCAGCATGACTTTGCCGTAATTCTTGCCACCGAATTCGTTCAACTCAACGCCTGGAAACCCGTAATATTCACGGTAGCGTTTTTCAGTTAAGTGATCAACGTAGTTGTTGCCAAAGCCGCCAAAAAAGAAGTTAGCGAAAGGATTATCTCGATCCCCGGCCGAGTAGCCCAGTGAACTCCGCAACCAAAAGGAAGAATGGTTGACGGGAAGCGAGATTCCATAATCAAAATCAATATGTACGCGAGGGAAGAATTCTTTGCTCACATAGTTGCTGCTTGCGACGAGCCGCCATTTCATGCCTTTTTCGTCATCCACTGCACCAAGTGACTTGCGAACAAACTGATAATTGAGGCTAGCCCCAACAGACAAGAGTTTGTCAAAAGGTGCCTCTACATTCTGAAAATCAGGCATTCGTTCTAAGTCACCGTAGCCGGTAACATCAAAATCAAAATCTAGAGTCCTGGGCTCGTCGAACAATAGGGTCTTCTTGTAGCCAAACCCCAAGGCGTATCCTTTCCGGCTCGTTTTAGTGGGTCCGACCAAGTCATAGAAATCGGCGCCATTGTATTTCGCAGTAAAATTCCAGTTCCAATGGTGAAAACTAAATGCCAGGTGGACTCTTTCGTTGCTGGACAAATCTTGATCAGGTGAATAGGAAACGGTAAAGTCCAATTTACTTAATGCCAACGGATCTGAAAAATCAAAGCGCATGCCAACTGCCGCGAAATCCTTAAAACCTTCAACGATTGGGTAAGCCGAAGAGAGTTTTAGATTTCCCAGAGTATAATACTTGGCCCTAGATATTGTTAATGAATCAATATTGACGGATGCAGGAGACCCTAATTTCCACTTCCTGACAATTGGATGCCGCACGGAAATTTCGTTCCCCAGATACTTTGTGGCGCTCACTTGCTCGGGTTGTTGAATCGGAATCATTACTGGCAGAAATCCTTTAGATTGAAAACGGAAAACAATCAGCGAGTCATGTGAGACAGGTATAGGCCTGAAAAGACCCGTTTCACAATTACTGATAATCTCGATATCCTCTCTTTCAATGTCATATCGGTAAATGTTTGACACACCGGAGTAGTACGAAGAACCATAAAGATACCTTCCATCCGGGGTGAATGTGAAATTTGCGGGGGTGCTGATTTCAAAATCAAAAATGACTTCATAAGACTGGTCGCCATTCAGCAGCTTCTCAACATCCATCTTAATAAGGCTTTGCGAACCGTCAACTTCGGCCAGCGCACTCGTAATCTGTTTGCCGTCCGGAGATATATCAATATCAAAGATATCTTTTCCATAGTCAAAAGAAAAGACTTGGTTCCACTCTTGGTACGGATATGGAATTCTCACCAAGGTCGATATGCCATTGAAGTGCCGCACACCCCAAATGGACTTATCGACCTGATTGAAGCTCAGGTCTCCGGTTCTTACATACTTGATTAGATTCCTCGATTTACCCGTCTTGATATTGACGACATTGAGGTCGCGCCAACCATTATTGTCGGTTGTATAGAATAACGTTGCTGTGACTGGATCATAGGCCA
>JAUXJX010000055.1 GCA_030624545.1 Bacteroidota bacterium
AGTGCTCGGCGGCCCATATGGAGGCAGCGGAACTCAAGCGAAAATTCGGGGATCGAATTACCTTCTGGGGTGGCGGTGTGGATACGCAAAAGACCCTGCCCTTTGGCACCCCGGATGACGTGCGCCGTGAAGTGCGCGAGCGCATAAAGGTTTTCGGCCCTGGAGGAGGTTTTGTATTCAACACAATCCACAACGTTCAAGCAAACGTACCGATTGAGAATGTGGTAGCGATGTATGAGACTTTAGCAGAGTACGGCCGCTGTCCACTTCAATAAAGAGGGGAACTTACTCTTATCAATTTTATTTAATCAAAATGATGATTGATGTCAAGGAATTTCTTAAGGTGGTAAATCTTTCAACAATCAATTCTTGACAACATGAAAGTAAATCTCTATTTTATGTAAAACCAAATGGTTAACATAGTTTCTGAATTATCGGAAAATGTTGAGGACAATGGATTATTCTAGGATTTCTGTGAAGAGAGTCTTTTGGTGGCTTTGGCCCTATCGAAGAGTTGAAATCGATCATTCCCACAATAATTCGATATGATCGTTTCATGCGTTATTCATTAATTCTATTAGTAATCATTATGGAAAGTATGTACCCCCTCACCGCGCTGCCGGGGGGAGATGCCTTCGCCCAAGAAGGCACAATTGCCGAACAATTTGAACAACGTTGTCAACAGCTTTTTGCCTATACAGATACCACCAGAGAACAGAGCTATTTTGTCGCCGTGGCAAAACTGCTGCGTAAAACAGACATTGAGACCGGCATAAGAATGATCGAGGAGATGCTGGTTGATCCTTCGGCTTCAAGCCGCGGCATGTTTGTGATTTACGAGCTCATGGCGGCCTATTTATACGGTCGTGATGAATTGCCGGCTGAACTACGCGAGAGGATTTGGCAATCCTTTCGCACGCGTCCTTTGTACCGGGGCGACACTGAAAACCACTTGGTCATGTATTATACCGGCCTTTATCTTGCCGCACAGACCTGGAAAGGATATGGCGGGAAACATTGGTATACCGGCAAAAGCTCCGAAGAGAATTTCCGGGAGGCGGAAGGCTGGCTGAATCATTGGATCAAAACCACAACCACGATTGGTCAGGGTGAATTCGATTCGCCAACTTATCACATCGTCTTTCTCGCACCCATGGTGGTGCTGTATCAATTTGCCGAAGATCCGGCCATGAAGCGAAAAGCTGAGATGATGATGCATTACCTTCTGGCAGATTTTGCAGTGGAACATCTCCAGGGAATGTATTGCGGCGCACATAGCCGTGACTATCCTTACGATGCCGTAGAGCCGAAGCGGGCTCCTATGACGGCATGGGCCTGGCTGTATTTTGGCCAGACGGCCCCTGTTATGCGGCCGGGAATCGTAGCCGCCGCCTTGAGCAGTTACCGAATGCCAGAAATCATCCATCATATTGCAACGGATCGCAGCCGGCCCTACGTTCACACCGAAACCAAACGGGTGCGCAACGTCATTCGTTTCAGCGATCAGCGCAATCCACTTGTTTACAAGTACACATACATGACCAAGAACTTTGCCCTGGGATCGATGCAGGGCGGCATCTTACAGCCGATCCAGGAGCACACCTGGGATGTAACGTTCGTAAGCGAGAAGCCGAACGCCACCCTATTCACCATCCACCCATTCATTTCTGGTCGCGAGTTGGGTATGTTTTTTCCGGAAGAAATGAAATTCACTGTTGACGAGGTCGCCCGCTTCCATACTTATTATGGCAAAGAAGATAAATGGGTCAGCAGTTCGCCCTATGAGCGGACTTTTCAGCATAAGAACGCCTTAATTGTTTTGTACAACATTTCCAAAGGGACACGGTTTGAACACATAGACGGCTTTTTCCCGAAGGATTTGGATGAACGAGTCTATGAGCCCTTCAAGTCCGAATCCCCCTTGGAATCACGCTGGATCTTCTGTCGGGCTGGGAGCACCTATATCGCCTACTTTCCGCTAAAGCCCTATGACTGGATTGAAGAGGACGAATGTTGGCGGCTGCGAAGTCATGAGCTTAAGAACGGCTGCATAGTCGAAGTAGCCTCCGCCGATGAATACTCGTCATTTGAGGACTTTCAGAAAGCTATCCTGTCGAACAAACTGATCATCGTTGATTTTGATCAGAACCTGACAGTGGATTATATGACTTCGGCGGGAAATCAAATGCAGTTTGCTTATGACGGGGAACGGCTGCTGAACGGCAGGCCGATTGATTTCGCATCGTATAAATTGTTCAACGGGCCCTTCCTAAATGCGGAAGTGGGTAGCCGGAAACTTGAGATGCGCTACAAGGAAATGAAATTGACCTTGAATTTCAATGAGCCGTAGAGAGTAGCCGGTTAGAATTTTGATGTGCAATAAGAAAATTCCCGTGCCAATTTCACAGCACATCGCCCGTCTCGGCGTCGATGATTATCGTCTCGCCTTCCTTGCCAATAGTGACGCCAACCTCCTTGCCATTGTCCAGGCGGACGCTACGCTGCCCTGCGATCTTGGTGTGTAAGACGACCAGTCCCCCTCCAGCATAGATGATATCACCACACTGGCTAGTGTAAAAGTGCACGCCGGCATCCTGCAGGATCGCGCGCCATACGGCCGGCGAATCGGTGGGCAGGGCCATGAACCATGACATGCTATCTCCCAGGCGCTTGCAAGCCAAAGCACAGGCCTCTTCCCCGGCATAGAAACCGAGCTGCCGGGCTTCGTCATCTGCAACGGCAAAAAGGGGGTCAAGAATCTTATCCCAGGATTTGTACTCCAGCGGCTCCTCGGCCAGAGCGGGAATGGTGACCTTCGCTTCACCGGGCAACTGATGCCGGACGAGGCGCTGAAATCCGGTCGTCTCTTCTACGAGTTCGCTGCCGAGTTTCCTGCCATCACAGGATCCTGGCGCGTAGACCCAGATTACATGCCGGCCGTTCACTGCCACTTCCTCATGGATTCGCCGTCTCGTTGCATCGTCGATCACCAACGTGTTGGCCATGACGATTGCCTTATATCGGTCAAGATCGACCCGAAAAAGATCATCGAAGTGGATAATATCAAACGCCGAGGCGCTGCGGAACAGCCCCAGCGGCATCCAGCCTTCGATAAAATGAGTAATGTCCTCCTGCAGTTGGCTGGCGAGATAGTAGTAGCAACGTGTGTCGTAGACCAGCAGAACATCTGCGAGATTCTCGTAATCCCGCTTTCCGTAACGCTTCAGCAGCTCGTGCACTCCACGAATCTCATTCAGGTAATCGGGATGGTCCCACCAGCCGTGCACCTGGCCTGCTTGCGAGATGAATCCCGATGGCCCGAAGTCGTAGAACCATAATCCCTGTCCGCCCTTGGTGTAGGTATAAAGCATGTTGCGGCGGATGTTAGCGAGATTGTTGTCGCCGTCGGCCAGATCAGGGCGTTTGTCCATCTCGTCCAGCCAGAGCTTACCGGCCAGTTGACATGGACTGATCAAGCTGCGGGAACGATAGGGCTCTCCGGTGGCATTGGCCTCGGGATCATAAACTGAAGGACCACTAAGGTAATCAACATACGGTGAAGCAAGCACGCGCGGCAGCTCAAGGTGTCCACCCGCCGCCTGCCGCCCGAACATGAAGAAAAAATAGCCGTAGAACGTGCCGGTTATAATTGGTCGGGGCCAGTTGTCCTTAACTACTTTGCTAAAACCGATAATACTGTCGGCCAAGACTTCGTGTTGGCAGCGGTAGTAATCGATCACGTTCTGCTCATGCGCCGGATCGCGGAACAGTCCTGAACTTGTGGTGTTCCGCTCCTCCCCGCCGGGGACCTCAGCATTCTCCAGGGTGACGGTCTCCCTTCCCCATTCCTGCCGCAAGGCTTCATCAGAGCCGTAGCGATCACGAAGCCATTTGCGGAAGCGTTTTGTCATGGCGTGCCCTGTGTCGGGATCATGGTCAATGAAACCCCAATAGTGCCACTCGCCATAGACACCGTTGGCGACCTGAATACCCACCAGTGCGTCGCCTTCGGCCGTCTGGGAGAATTGCCTACAAAACTCACCGACCACCCGCTCGCCCTCCCTCTGCCACACCTCTGATGCCAGGCTCACTCGCGTCGCCGGTCCGTTGTCTTCTTCGATCAGACGATTCAAGCCCCAGGGCAAATCCGGCTGAAGCGAGGTGTCGGCGTAGTAGGTCCATTCCTCCGGATGTAGCTGAATCCACCATTTCGGCGACGAGACATGCAGGCGGAACACAACCGCCGCCTCGGGACAGTGTTCCAGTACGCCCTGGATTTGGCGTTGGGCGAGCCCAAGGTCCATGCGTCCATCTTCGGACCAGATGTGATCAAGGAAGATGTCGAGCTGTACCAGCCTGATGCCGTGCTCGTAAAACAGCCGGATGTTCCGCTGGGGCACTTCCTCCCACGACCACCGCCCGCCTGGCACGTCGGTTAGTGAGTAGAAAATCGGGACCTGTGGCTGGCCGTTGATGAATAGGGTCGGCTTGCCGCCTCGCATGGCGAGCTTCGCTTCGAGGGGATTTCGGAGATGGCTCATAAATAGTTGCGATCCTCCCTATCTCGTATCGTTCCTCTCCGGAAAATGACAGTAATCCGTTGTCTTGAACGTCTTTGAAGTCGACCTCCTGGCCCAGGGGATTTCCAATTCACTTAGAAATTTACTTTGGGCGTATGCTCTCCGCAAGTACTCGTCCATTTTTTCGACTATCCTAAAATCACCCTTTGTATCGGGTGGGAACATTTCCCAATCCTCCACTTCCGCAATATGTTTTTCCGGGATTTGCGTGATCTCAGGACAGCTTTCGTGCATGGCGTTGATGGTCAGCGTATGGCTGCGGGCCAGCTCAGGCGTGCAGATTGGATCGGTGTTATTTTGAATGGCCTGGACAAAATCTCTGAATCCTTCAAAGCGCCATTTGTCATGAACAAGGTTATCGAGTTCTTCTGTGCTGTCGTCCCTATATTTGATGGATGTTTTGCCGTTATCAGTATGCCACTCGACATTACCATTCTCGCATTCCAAGCGCATGAAAGGACCATTCTCATGCTCGTTACAATGAGTCAAGATAATATGTCCCGCTGTACCATCTTCTGTCTTGAATTGCATTTGGGTTGTGTCAGCACTTTCGATTTTATTTGCGCGATAAAGCTCCGAGCGAACCTCTATGGGAAATGCCGCGCCATTCGGATCTGTAGACGACAGGTACAACATATTGAACAAATAATGCGCATGGGCATTGTTTGCCGGGCTGTCGAGTATCCAATCCGAATTCTTACGCAATCTTCCGGCCCAGTCATTGCGGGCGTAATATTGCTGACTGCGAGGCCATCCGCACATCAGTGAAATCGACTTGATTTGTCCCAGTCTTCCCTCGCAAATGCGTGCTTTCAACTGCTGCATCGAATGGCTGTAAATATGCTGAAATCCTATCGCAATCTTCTTGTTTGTTTCTTTTTCAACGGCAATCAGCTTATCAACCTCTTGAACGGTAGCCGCAGCCGGTTTTTCACAATACACATGCAGGCCGGCGCGCATGGCGGCAATACTCATGGGAACATGAAGGTGAATGCCAATGGGGAGTGTCAGCACATCGACTTCACCAAAGTCACTGCCCAGGAGTTCTTCCACACTTCCGAAAAGCGCGACACCTTTACTTTCCAATGAGTTGACCAAGTCCGGATATTTTTGTCGATCCTTATCCAGCGCCACGACGCCGCTCAGCCTTGCCAGTCCTTGATCGGCCAGCCAATCAATGGCTTCCATGTGAGCCACGGCGTATCCGCCGATCCCGGTTACGACAAATCTTAGGCGTTCCACAGAATTTTCCATAGACATTTCTTTTTTCACAGATTAGGTTCTTATTTAGAATAGGCTCATGGAACGCGTATCGATTTTTCGGGCTCCGCACGACCAAAGAAATGCTGATCGACGGTCGATGTCTCCGGATAAGAAAAAAACTCCTCAACGAGATCTTCGCCAATAAAATTGCAGACCGATCGGGGGGTCATTTTATTTGGAACTCCGGTATCGAACCTGTATCAAAAACCTGACAAACCGTCTCCCTGCCACCACTATGGATCTCAATCGTGTACTGTCCAGCTCTTTGCAGTTGAATGTTCGCCGAAGCATGTTCAGCGGAAATGCGACTGGGAAGCAGTACCGAGATAAGGAACGATTCCTTCTGGGCCTTTTTAGTACTGGCTTCGACAAAGGGATACATCATGGCCTTTTCTTCGGGAATCGGCAATCTGGTTGTCGTAATTGAAAGGTTGCTATTACCATAACAGAATCCGGTCAGTTGTGCAGCAGGGCGAATAATTGAGAATGTATTCCCATCTGCTCTCATCTTCCCATTGCCGTCATTATTGTAGCCAAAGAACCGAGCTTGTATCCGTGAAGGCTGACTGGTCTTTCGCACCTTGTCAAACAGAAGAACTGCCGGAACATTGGAAAGAACAACAACGGTCCGTGTGATGGAGGCAACGTCCGGCATCTCAAGCTTGTACGCAGGGGTAGCATCGCTTGTCCAAAACAGGAACCCCTTTCGGAGTCCCGAGCGCACGATTGTGGCAACCGCCAGGGACGCATTGGTTCCTTCCGATCCATCGACATATTGGTGTCCCTTGCCGTCAATCAAAACCGCGCTGTGACCGGCAGTCGTGCGCATCATCCAGGAAGGATCGCTGAACGAATAAGGTGGGCGATGCGGATCGGTTACAAGCTGCTCACCGAAGCATTTCACAATGATGCTGTTTCTGTCGGCATGCTCATGATTATGAGGCCCTCCACTGCGCATGGCCACCAGCAAATCCGCTGGTGCATAACCGCTTCGGCCAACGATCCAGTCCAGGTCAGATTGCCACAACCCGGTGTTTGTGCGAGGTGGCTCTGCCGGAATCTCCGGATCATACCAGAGCAGGGACCATTCATCATGCTGGCGCGCCAGCGTTTGACCGAACCACTGTGCTCGCATATCGTACGAATGCGCGGCTATCCAGAAGGGCACGGCAGATGTGGCGCCGCCGCCGGCATCGCTAAAATTGATAATCTCAGCCGGATTGTCATTTGTCGGCATGGTCATTTCCTGAAGATAGGTCGAATAACCCGGCCAATTGAGTAGGTCGGTTAGATCGAGCCCCAATTGCTTTTTTAGGGCGATGATGGCTTGTACTAGATGCAGCGTTGTATATTGAGCATAGGAAACGCCTTCGGAATAGGAGCCGTCGTTTTCGAATATATCCCGAAATGTCTTGATACTGAAAACAGCTTGCTCCAGCCAGCGGCGTGTATTCTGGTCTTCACCAAGATACTTCCGGTATGCGAGGGCACCAATGGCCAGTGCGGAAGCCGGAACCGCTTTAAGGTTAATAGTATTCAGAATGATGGGCCATCGAGATAGATCCCAACCACGATCCCCTGGACGATGTTCAAAATAAGTACTCTGTGGATCGATGCCCCACCCCTTGACCTTCTCGGGATAACGCATGCCATGAATTGATCTAAATGAAGGCTCATTGCCGCGCTCGCCCATGGTCCGAAGCCATTGTTCTCGTTCCTTTTTACTCACCAGGTCGCCTAGCAATTCCACGCAAATCGAGACGGCTAGGGTGGCGCCGGGGGCACGCTGCAATCCAATTAACGTCTCTCCACCGTCCAGAAAATAATCCCAATTTGGAAAACGCATCAACGTTCGAATACATTGAATCGCCAAGTCCGCCGCATCACGGTCTCTCGAAAAAAGGTAGAGAAAAGCCATCCTCTGGGCCGTATCGCTGACGCGTTTGATGTGGTAAAGATGATCATTGAATCGAACCTCAGATTCAAGAAATCTCCTTTCAGCTTCGCGGTCGATTCCCTCAAGCCGCGCTTTGAGTTGTGCAAATAGGGGATCGGAACTGAGGCGATGACGAAATTCCGGTATGTTGTTTTGATCAAAAAACAAACCGATATTTTCACGCTGTTTCGTACCATTCTCCTGGTTTGATGATTGCGGAAGGCCCGCCAGCGGGAAAAGCAAACCCAGGATCAAAAAAAGAACTGGTCTTTACATACGATGCTCCTTGTTTGGAGTGGCAGTGAAATGACATTGAGACAACAAAGGATCTCAACCTTTTTTTTATCCATTAAATCTAAATCTAACATCAGTCGTCATTCATAACGCTTTGCCAGATACCAGAACAGCGCAGCGAAGAGGAGCGCGCCGGTTCCAGTCAGAAAATTGATTAGAATGTCCGTAGAACTGCCTGAAAAAAAAGACAGAAGTATAAGCAGGAGACCAACCACGCCGGAGAGCAAGGCGACAATTTTGTACGACTGGATACTCTTCTTATCCGTTGGTTCCTCTTTGCTGTAAGCAGGCGTGCGTAAATCGCGATCCAGGGCTGCAAGACGTGATATGTCTTTTTCATTTTTGTTTGGCAGTTTGGATGAAAGAAAAAAGACAGCGGCCGTGACTGTCACGCCAACAATTATATTTAGCTCAAATTTACCATAATCCAGCCCAAACATCGAGAATTTCACGTCCGTAAGAATGTCCGCAATTCCATTCAAGGGCATACCCGCAATC
>JAUXJX010000088.1 GCA_030624545.1 Bacteroidota bacterium
ACGATCCTTATCGCGTATATCGCAGATGGTCACCCTCAGGGCTGACTTCAGTCCATGTTTGTTATAGTATTCCTGCATGAGGTTCTTCGCTTGTTCGGTTAGCCGGGCACCAATTTCGACGTCATCCGTCATTTGTGGCGTGTGTTCAAACTCAATCACCGCGCCAGGCACGTCGAGGATTACCAACCTGGAAAGAATCCCGGTCACCATTTCCTGGTATTGCTTCAGAACCTCGGAAAGATTTCCTCGTGCAACAGGCATTGTGGGCAGAGTGAAGTTGATTTCGGGCAGCGTTTCCCCCGCACCAATCACAAGATCAAAGCCGCATCTCACCGGGTGCAAGGCTCTGCCAAATATCATCTCCTCCGGATCGTTGTAGGCTAGGGCGCTAAAATTCAATTTCACCCTCCAACGAGACTTTTTGCCAATCCAACCGCATTTGCTGCATTTCTGCCGAAACCATCGGCCCCGATCGTCTTCGCATAGTCCTCCGTCACCGGAGCCCCACCAATCATAATTTTAACCTTGCTCCTGAGTCCCATTGATTCAAATTCGTCGATGGTATCCTTCATGGCGGGCATGGTGGTGGTCAGCAACGCCGACAATCCAACAACATCCGCACCGGATTCATTGGCCAATTCGACAAATTTAGCAGGGGACACGTCCACACCTGCGTCGATTACTTCAAAACCGCTCCCGCGTAACATGATACCGACGAGATTTTTCCCGATGTCATGAATGTCACCCTTGACCGTGCCGATGACAACCTTTGCAAGCGGTTTTACGTCTGATTCTTCCAAAAGTGGTTTTAGGATATCCAATCCGGCGTTTAAGGCACGGGCGGCCAATAGCATTTCCGGAATAAAAAATTCTCCAGCCTCGAATTTTTGCCCCACGATAGCCATCGCAGGGATCAACCCTCCGTCCAATATCTCTTTGGCAGTTTTCCCGCTATCTAGAAATTGACTGGTTGTCTCGGCTACCTCCAGTTTTTTGCCCGTGATAACGCATTTTTGAAGTTCAGAATAATCATCCATAAGGGCTTTCTCCTTAGGTTTTGAGAGTTCTTGATGAAAAATGAGTAACAGACAAGTTCTTTAGCTAGCCTGTATCATTCAAAAATAATGATTTTAAGGCCAAAACTTCCCTGTGCTGTCAACCCGGCAGGCCGGGATGACAATCATGAGGTTCTCTGAACAATACAGGCTAGGCATAATTTCTATATTTTTCCAGCGACTCACAAATTGCTTTGATATTTGCCAGTGGCACGTCCGGTTCGAATTCGGCAAATAGCAGGAGTCCGCCTTCGGGCAGACTCAGTTTCTCTACCGCTTCATGGATGTGAGCATCAATTTGCTCTGGTGTCCAAAAAGGGAAATTTTGTCGATCAAGATCCAAATTGATGGCGACTTTTCCCTTTGCAACCCGGGCAAGGTTGTCTAATCCATTGGCACCCACTTGCGGATTCAGCACATCAAGGCCGCAGTCAATTAACGAATCGATGATTTCCAGGATATGACCGTCCGAGTGCAGGTAGACCAAAGTTCCGGCTTGGCGGCATTTCGCGAACATCCTTGCATAGCACGGTTTCAAATATTTGTTCCATTTGTCGGGATGGATCGGAAGCCAGTCCTGATTGCCCAGATCGTCACCCAGGATTATGATTCTGGGTTTGGTTTCGAGGAATACTTCTATCTCCTGCAGATTGTAGCTCAGAACCTTATCGATCAAGATTTGCAGCTCCGGAGGCTCCTCCGCAAAATCGATCATAAGCTCCTCGAATCCGCGTAAGTAGTATAAGCGCATGAACATAAATCCATGCGGCAGTCCGGCATGCTCTTTAGGAGGCTCAAATGAATGAACATCTTCCCGGTTGGGCAAAGGATTTCCGACCACGACACCATCAAGTCCTGGGGCTACATTTTTCCATACACATCCCCAAGCGTCGGTTTGCACGCCCTCCTGATACGTTCCCTCGAATTCGTCAAAATCACGACTGCCCTTTTCGAAATCCCCAAAAATAAATGGGTATTCCAAGACGACTTCTTCCATGGCCTCGCGATATTTCGACCAGGTTGCGGGCATAATACTCGCCGAAACCGGTATCCATTTCGGATAATTGAATTCGATCGCTCGATAGTAATTTTCTTCAATTGTCATGTGTAAATTTCCGTTGTCATATAAAATATACAGATCCTATTGCCACAAGAATCCACGATCAATTGGCGAAATTCAGCCCTTCGACAAAGTTGTCCTGGAACTCGGGCCGGTCAGCAATTTCAATATACTCAATTTTCTTGGCAATTCGTTCCGCTTTTTCTCTCGCTTCTTTTGACCGCAGCACGGCCTCTGCTCCCGTCAAGGCAGCGTTGCCAATAAATACAATTTTCTCAGGAGAGATGCCCGGGATTATTCCGAGATCCACGACATCTTGGCCGCGGGCATGATTGCCAAAAGCACCGGCAATGAAGACGTTCGATACTTGTGCGGGCTTGACATTCAGCTCCTGCATCAATATTTGGATGCCTGCCGCAATGGCACTCTTGGCGAGCTGAACTTCACGGACATCATTTTGGGTCAGTGTAATGGATCTATTTTCGTCAATCCTTGTGACCGCGATATCGTTCACGCCGTTCTTGCCGTGAATGATGTGTTCTTTAAATATGTTCTGTGACTGACCTTGCAGTTGCGAAGCCCGGAGTATCCTCCCCGTCCCGTCGATGGCGCCTGCACGCACAAATTCACCTATCAGGTCGATGAGACCGGAACCGCATATGCCCAGGGGATCTGCACCGCCGATGGTGCGAAGTCGCAATTCTCCATCTATGAATTCCGCCCGCTCGATGGCGCCGTGGGTGGCACGCATGCCCCAGGTTATGCATGCGCCTTCCCAGGCCGGTCCAGCAGGTGATGAGCAGCACAACAGCCGGTGTTTATTGCCCAATACGATTTCGCCGTTCGTTCCCAAATCCACAGCCAGTTGCATCTCGTCCTTTTCATCAAGATCAAGCACTGTCAACACGGCCGTAATGTCACTACCGACAAAGCAGGCCAAATTGGCTAGGTTATAAACCGCAGCAGTGGGATTAATTTCAATTCCAAGTGATTTTGCCTTTAGTGTGACCGGGCCTTGGAAAACAGGCGTATAAGGACTGTAGGCGAGGTTTCGCGGATCTATATTCAATGCAATGTGCTGCATCACAGTATTCCCCGCCAAAGTGAGCTTATAAATCTTTGTCGCTCGAATCCCGGCATTTTCGATCAGACTTGTTAACAAACCGTTTATCAGTTTGATAATCAGGCGATTCAGTCTCTTCAAACCTCCGGGATGCTCGACAATGTATTTGATACGCGATACTACGTCAGCACCGTGAGCGGACTGCGGATTTGCTGCTGAGATGACGGCGAGCACTTCATCCGTGTTCAGATTCAATAATTTTGCCGCAACGGTAGTGGTGCCGATGTCGACGGCAACTCCGTACAATGAGTCCGACGTGTCACCGGACTCGATGGCCAGAAGCTCTTCCTGGTCTATGACGGCAGTAAACGCATTCTCATCGCCATGCCGCAATTCCGGTAGATTTCGAACAATTTGAAAATCGTAATTCCTAATAAGATGGCCTTTTTGCCCGAGGAGATTCAGAACTTTTTCGAAATCAAAATACTTTTCGCCGAGTCGAGAAGAGGGCACGTTGAGAAGAACCTTTTTAATGTCAGGATCAAGTGTGGTCTGGCCTACCATTCCCGACGTGAGGATCTGACCGGCCATCGGCTGGGATTCCGGCGGGATAACGCACAGGCTATTACCGGCTATTTGCGCCTGACATGAAAGTCTGACTCCTTTGTCAAGCTCGTGCCTGGCAAGCAGGTTCTTTTCCACTTGCGAAGGAGAGCTCACACCATCTTTCACATTGACCTTGCACTTTGCACAGGTACCGATTCCGGCACAGTCCGACTCGATCAGGATGCCGAGCTCTAACGCCGCGTCCCGTATTGAGATGCCCTTCTCGAAGAAGCCTGATTTCTTATGTGGCAAAAAAGTGATTTTGTGCTCGGCCATTTTCTATCAATCCAGAAACATCAGCATGCGGATCGGATTTGGCTATTCCCAAATGAACGAATGGGCCTGTGAGTAAGATAAGCTTCGATAATTCAACAATATAATTTAAGTCATAACTGGGTGCAAGCACCAAGCAAGAATCGGGTTCTTACTTCAAAAATACGCCTGCTTTAACAAAAATAAAAGCCATATATGCTAAATCCACATTTTTATCCCCGGATTGCACAGTTATTCCACAGTAGTTGGCTATTCCTGAAGACACTCCCGGGATGCCACACTCTGGAGAACAAATCACCTCGGACCCCATCAGTGTCGCTTATTGTGTTGATCTGTATGATTCAATTTTTATATTAGAACTACATCTATCCCGGGTATTGGGTGGACGTTGTATAATGTACAAATGATCATGGATTCAATCTGAATCACCAACAGATAGGCGAGATATGCGAAAGACAAAAGTAGGAGTTTTGACCTTTTCTGATGGACGGGACTTTTTGCAGAAGCCCCTCGTCGAAGTCAACGATCAATTTATGCAGGCTTTAAAGACATTGTTGGAAAAGGTGGGATATGAAGTGGTTGCCGGCCGAGAGGTGATCTGGACGAATCAGTTGGCAGTCGAAGAGGGAAAATACCTTCGGTCACAGAACGTCGATATGACCATCTTCAATTATGCAGTATGGGCCTTTCCTCAATTCACGGCAATGGCGGCCAAATTCGCGCCGGGTCCGCTGCTGCTTTACTCAAACATCAATCCTCAATATCCTGGCTTGGTCGCCTTGATGGCAGCCAGTGGCGCGCTCGATCAAACTGGTGTCGTTCATCGCAAACTATTCGGCGACCTGGAGAATGAGGTTCTTGTTCAAGAGATGGTCGACTACGTCGATGCTGCTGGCGTCATCAGCAAGCTGCGTGGGGAGACCTATGGGCTGTACGGCGGCCGTTCCATCGGAATCTACACGGCGGTGAGCAACACGGATCAATGGATGGCAAAATTCGGTATAGACGTGGAGCAGGTTGATCAGCTAGAAGTCATTCGCCGAGCAGAACGGATCGATGCAGATAAGGCCAGGGCGGCGCGAGAATGGTGCGAAAAATATGTCAAGAAAATTCATTATAATGGCAAGGAACTAACACCAGAAAAATTGGAGCTGCAAATTCGAATATATTATGCCATGAAAGAAATAAACGAAGAAAAGGGATTCGATTTCTGCGGCATTAAATCCCAGACAGAACTCACCAATAACTATTGCACAACGGACGTTCCTGAAGCCTTCATGAACGATCCCTACGATTTCGATGGCCCAAAGGAACCGGTGGTTTGCGCTACCGAGGCGGATATGGATGCTGCGCTGACCATGGAGATTTTCAAGCATCTGGCGAACACCCCAGTTCTTTTTGCAGATGTGCGCCATTACTTTGCCGATCAGGATATTCTTGATCTGGTGAATTCCGGCCAGCATGCTACTTATTTTGCAGCGAAAAGCTTCGATTTCAAAGAAAACCTGGCAAAGGTGGAATTCCGCCCCGAGGGCTTCTATTTTCCGGGCGGAGGTGCATCTGTGTTTCATTTGGCGGCGCCTGGCGAAGTGACTCTAGCACGACTGATGCGTGTCTCGGGCAAATACTGGATGGCCATTGTACCCGGTGAGTTTGTTCAATTTGATGACGCAACCAATGAAAGGCTGATTAACGAAGTGCAGGACAATTGGCCGCATGCTTTCTTCAAACTTCAGGTGGAGCCAAAGGAGTTTTTCTCCAGCTACGCCTGCAACCACATCCATGGCGTGTATGGAAACTACATAGAGAAGCTCATCGCTGTTTGCGAGCTTTTGGATATTCCCTACAAATTGTATGCTTGATTTTGAGGAGCCAGAGAATCACACAGAAGTGCATAGAAATAAAAAGGGCCTTTTTCCGTGGAATTCCGTGTGATTCTGTGGCTAATAAATCTTTGAAAGTTACCACAAAATGTGGATCAGCATGACAAAAAGAATTCTCACACTAGGCCTTGATTATGGCACAGAAACGGCGCGGGCATTGCTGGTGGACACCAAGACCGGCGAGGAGATTGCAGCAGCCGTTTCCGCCTATCCTAACGGCGTGATCGAATCCGAGCTTCCCGATGGCACCCGTCTTGAGCCGGAGACAGCGCTGCAGGATCCGCGCGATTATTTAACTGTGCTCGAGAAAATTGTGCCACAAGCGATGAATGAAGGCGGAGTTCAGGCCGAAGAAGTCATCGGTATCGGCGTTGATTTCACCGCCTCTTCGGTCTTACCTACCTTAGCGGATGGCACTCCATTATGCACTCTTTCCGAATACGCTTCGGAACCTTTTGCTTGGGTTAAACTCTGGAAGGACCATGCAGCCCAGCCAGAGGCTGAGGAAATGAATGAACTTGCGGAATCCCGTGGAGAGGCCTTTTTATCGCGATATGGCGGGCGCCTTTCTTCCGAGTGGATGTTTCCCAAAACCCTGCGGATGCTACATATGGCGCCTGACGTTTACAATTCAGCAGAACGCATCATAGAAGCTGGCGATTGGCTGGTATGGCAGTTGTGTGGTAAAGAGCAGCGAAGCGCCTGCCAGGCCGGTTACAAAGGCCTCTGGTCTAAAAGCGACGGTTATCCCTCGGAAGACTATCTTCGTAACCTGAGTCCGCAGTTTGCCACATTTGTCACAGAGAAACTCTCGGCTGATATTTATCCTTTGGGAAATCCCGCCGGGGGTCTGCAAGAAATATGGGCGCAGAAAATGGGACTATTGGCAGGCACTCCCGTTGCAATTGCCATAATCGATGCTCATGCGGCGGTTTTGGGCAGCTCCGTTGCGGAGGCAGGCAAAATGGTGCTTGCCCTTGGAACCAGCACCTGCCACCTGGTCATGCACCGCGAGAATATTCCTGCAAGGGGCATAGCCGCTATTGTCGAAGATGGCATTGTACCCGGCTTGGTTGCTTATGAATCCGGCCAATCTGCCGTTGGTGACATTTTTTCTTGGTTCGTCAAGAATCAGGTTCCCGCGCGCTACGAAGAAGATGCAAAGGCAAAAGGGTTGGATCTATTTGCCTTCCTTGAGACGTTGGCCTCAGATATCCTTCCCGGATCGAGCGGATTGCTGGCGCTGGATTGGTGGAATGGAAATCGCTCCACATTGATGGATGCCAGTCTTTCCGGAATGATGATCGGGCTGACACTTGCTACGCGGGCAGAAGCGATTTATCGTGCCCTGATCGAGGCAACTGCTTTCGGAACCCTCGCTATTATCGACAATCATACTCAGCAGG
>JAUXJX010000158.1 GCA_030624545.1 Bacteroidota bacterium
AAAGCTGCAGAGATCAACATCCTCGAGGTGCGCGCCTTTGGCAGTTTTGGCAGGGTTTACCTTGGCGGCGAGGAACGCGATATCGATGTGGGCTGGCGCGCCGCCGTCAAATCGATCGAGGAAGTGACAGGAAAAGAGAGGAAAGATTGATTTTCAACTGCGAAGACGCGAAGAGCCGCGAAGAAATCAATGAAGGAACTGGGGAAGTTCTTTGCCAATCTTAGCGTTCTTGGCGAACTTTGCGTTTTATTATTTTTGAACAAAATAACGTGGAGGGTATAAACATGGCAGAAGCACTTGGAATGATAGAATGTCGGAGTTGGCCCGCAGTGGTGGAGGCAGCGGACGCAATGGTGAAAGCTGCAAAGGTCGACCTGGTGTCTTACGAGAAGACCGGTGGCGGGTATACGACGGTGATCATCCGCGGCGATGTCGCGGCGGTAAAAGCCGCTTGTGATGCCGGCAGGGCCGGAGCGGCGCGAGTTGGCGAAATCGTGGCCGTTCACATCATTGCACGTCCACACCACAATGTGGATTCGGTTATGCCTTTGGGCAGGACCGCGGAAGGAAAGGCAGAAATGAAAGGCGAGGCAAAGTAATCCCGGAGGCGAAATGATTCTTGCCAAGGTGGTGGGTACGGTTGTATCCACCCGAAAAGAAGAGAGCATGGAAGGTTTAAAGTTCCTTGTTTTGCAGCAGATTGATCTGGAGGGTAAGAGCACCGGTGGATTTGTCGTTGCCGCCGACGCTGTCGATGCGGGGCCTGGAGAAATAGTCCTTTATGCCTCAGGAAGCTCTGCCCGGCAAACCATCAAAACCGACAAACGTCCGTGCGATGCTGTGGTCATGGCCATTGTGGACAATTGGGAAGTGGCCGGGAAAATCAAGTATAAAAAGGGCGTCGATGATTAACCAGGTAGTGGTTCGGTGCGTCAAAGCCTGAGATTCTCTTCCTCGAAACAGATCGAGCCAGAGCAGGCCTTTCCGGCTCCCGCTGTGGGAAGTACTTTGAACAAAGTCTAAGTCACAATTATCTATGCAAGGAGAAAACAGCGTGTCCACTTTGACACAACAACAAGTAGATGTGATCGCTTCGCGGGTGTTGGATCTGCTGAAAACTCCCGGCTCCCAATCTGTCGAGGCTTGCTCCACGACGCAGGAAACAGCCCAATGTCAGACGCAACCAGGGGCGTTTCCAACTGTTGATGCTGCGGTGAATGCGGCCAGAAAAGCCCACGACCAATTAATGACCATGACTCTGGCAAAGCGGGATGAGATCATAGCAAGTATCCGAAAGAAAATGCTGGAGCACGCCGAGGATTTGGGCAAACGGGCGCATGCTGAGACGGACTTGGGGCGGCCGGAAGACAAACTCTTGAAGAATCGCCTGGTCACCGAAAAGACCCCCGGTACCGAGGCTTTGATCCCGACCGCAACTTCCGGTGACCGTGGTCTTACTTTGATGGAACGGGCGCCATACGGCGTAATTGGAGCAATTACCCCAAGCACGAATCCCACGTCGACCATTATCTGCAATACCATAGGAATGGTGGCAGCCGGCAACGGAGTGGCCTTCAATGTCCATCCGATGGCCAAAGAGGTAAGTCTCCGCAATGTAGCGCTCATTAATGATGCCATTACGGAAGTTGGCGGACCGCCGAATCTCGTGACAACAGTAGCCGAACCTACGGTTGAGAGCGCGCAGGAGTTAATGAAGCATCCCGGTGTGCGGTTGTTGGTGGTTACGGGGGGCGCTGGAGTGGTTAAAGCGGCGATGACCAGCGGGAAGCGGGCGATTTGTGCCGGGCCCGGTAATCCGCCCGCAGTGGTTGACGAGACTGCAGACATCGAAAATGCCGCAAAGAGCATAGTCCTGGGCGGTTCCATGGACAATAACATCATCTGTGTGGACGAAAAAGAAGTCTTCGTAGTCGAGTCCGTGGCTGACCAACTTATTTCCGCACTGTCCAAAAATGACGCGGTAGTATTGAATCCGGACCAAATTCAGCAGGTGGAAAATGTGATTTTCGCGGAAAATCGCGGGCCAAGAAAACCGGCGGTGATGGAAAAATCACTGGTCGGCAAAAATGTAGGTGTCATTCTCTCGAGAATTGGAATACAGGTGGAAGACCGGATTCGACTGGCAGTCCTTCCTGTGGATCAGGATCATCCGTTGGTGTGGAGCGAGCAGATGATGCCGGTGATGCCAGTTGTGCGCATGCCCAACGCTGATTCGGCCATCGATATTGCCCAGGAGGCCGAATACGGCTTCAAGCACACAGCCGTAATGCACTCTAGGAATCTCGACAACTTGAGCCGCATGGCCCGCGTCATGAATTGCAGCATCTTTGTCAAAAACGGTCCGGCGGTGGCGGGATTGGGATATGGCGGGGAGGGATACAGTTCCTTTTCTATTGCCAGTCCCACTGGCGAGGGCATGACCGATCCGCGTAGCTTTTCCAGAGAGCGAAGGTGCGTTCTAGTCGACCATTTTCGGATTGTGTGATGAAGAGATATCCGGCAATCGCGTTGATCGAGTTTTCAAGCATAGCAGCCGGCATTCTTGCCGGGGATGCCATGGTGAAGCGTGCACCAATCACCGTTTTAAAGTCCGGAACAGTGCACGAGGGCAAATACCTGGTTCTGCTCGGCGGAAGTGTCGCCTCTGTAGAGGAGGCCTTTCATGAAGGACTCGCCGTGGGCGAAGAACAAGTGCTTGATCGCGTGATCCTACCTGACGTGCACATTCAGGTTCACGATGCGATTTTGGGTTCGCGAAATCCATGTTCTGAAGAAGCGATAGGAGTCATCGAAACCGGCTCCGTGGCTGCTGTCATTCGATCAGCGGATGCCGGCATTAAGGGTGCGAATGTGAATATTGTCGAGATCAGAATTGCGGATGACCTCGGCGGCAAAGGGATCGTAATTTTTAACGGCAAGGTGGCGGAGGTTGAAGCCGCCGTCGAGATTTCCAAGGGTGCGGTGACGGATGAGAAGTTCTGGTTACGGGAAATAATTATTCCCCGAATCCATACCGATATGGCAGTCCAGATTGACCAGACTACTCGATTTGCACAAGTGGAGCTACACCAAATCGAGGATGGTGAGATTTAAGATGTTGTTGGGAAAAGTCATCGGTACGGTAACTCCGTGCTCGGTTTGCGAAGGACTGGAAGGTGTACCAATGCTGCTGGTTCAACCTCTTGACAAACAGCGGAATCCGGTTGGATCACCTTTGGTGATCTCAGACTCCACCCGGATGGCGGCTCCGGGAGAGCTGATCTATTATGAGGGCGGACGCGAGGCGGCCCTCGCATTGGAGCCGTGGTTCGTGCCGGTAGACCATACCATCATCGGAATTGTGGATGACGTTCACCTCCTGGATTTGGGGGGCTCATGATTCTGGGACAAGTGTGTGGCGCGATCCATTCGACCATCAATCATGAGTTTTATGACAATAGACGACTCCTGGTCGTCGACCGCTTGAATCTCGATGGCAAACCGTCTGGGAAATATTTGATTGCGGTTGATTCTGTTGACGCCGGTGTGGGTGAAACTGTGCTGGTGATCGACGAAGGTAATTCGGCAAGACAAGTCGTGAACGATGACAGCGCTCCCCTACGTTCGATTATTATTGGTATTGTGGATGACGTGTACATTTAGCGAATACTTGACCACAGGGCTCACTGAGCGGGTGTTTCTCAGCGCCCTCTGCGGTTAAAAAGGCTTTTATGCTTACTGACTGGGAAATTCGACGCGAAATCGTCGCCTTCGGAAAAAAGGTCTATGAGAAGGGATTGGTTTCAGCTACAGACGGAAACATCTCCGTGCGGGTGATGTCGGACCGCTTGATGATCACTCCGTCCGGAGCCTCGCTTGGAAATCTGAACACGGAAGACCTGGTCTATGCGGATTTGACCGGTCAGGTTCTTGCAGGCAGAGGCAAGCCTTCCTCGGAATTGCCCATGCATCTCGAAATTTATCGTCGCCGTCCGCACGTAAATGCCGTGATTCATGCCCATCCACCTTTTACCACCGCATTTACGGTTGCTGGTGAATCGCTGGCGAGTCCGGTGCTGCCTGAAGTCGTCATAATGTTTGGCGAGATTCCCGTTGCACCCTACGGCACCCCGGCCTCCGAAGAGAGCGCTCAATCCATCCTCAATCTGATTCCGGACCACGATGTCATCGTTTTGGATCACCACGGCGCCGTGACTTTAGGGAAGTCTTTGGAAGACGCATTCTTCAAAATGGAAAAGCTGGAACACGCCGCTTCCACTCTGCTCGCTGCCAAGCAAATCGGTGGCATCAATCCGCTTACGCCATCTGCGGTGGAGAAACTCGAAAAGCTCAGGCGGGAGCGCGGGTATGGGATGTAGATAAGTTCCTCTCTGCAAGGATCAGTGAGCGTTTTCCGTCGTAGATATTACTCCAAAACTCTTCATCACCCGATCGGCATTTCTCGTTTGCAAATATATTCATTCAGATATATCTTAGTCTAAGCCTGATGGTTTGACAAGCGACGCATCACTGACGTAATGCCACGAGGTAAGCCAATCATGCGACTCCAAATCAACAAGAGCGCAATTCACATCATCCAGGGGGACATAACGCAGCAAAACACGGATGCCATTGTCAATGCGGCCAATAGCTCCCTCATGGGAGGAGGCGGCGTGGACGGCGCCATTCACCGCACCGGCGGTCCGTCCATTCTGGCTGAATGCAAAGAAATCGTCAAGAAGCAGGGAAGGCTGCCCACAGGAGAAGCCGTGATCACAACCGCGGGGAACATGGCTTCCAAGTATGTGATCCATACGGTCGGTCCGGTATACAAGGATGGCAAGTCGAATGAGCCGCAACTGTTGGCTAATGCCTATAGAAATAGTCTAACGGTGGCCGCCGAAAAAAAGCTGGAAACCCTCAGTTTCCCGGCGATCAGTACAGGGATTTATGGCTATCCCGTGGACGACGCAACTGAAATCGCCTTCAGAACCGTGATTGATTTCCTGCGGGAGCATACACAGATTATTCTGGTCAGATTTGTTCTTTTTGATGACCGCACCTTTTCATCCTATCAGCAGGCCTTGACCCGGCTGAGGGCGCAGATTTACGGAGAGGAGTAAGGATTTGCAGCCACGAATGAACACGAAGTTACACGAATCAAAAGAATGATTTTCTTAGGACGAGTTGTTATACTAGATGGTTGTCTCTTTGTTATTCGTGATTATTCGTGAAGATTCGTGGCAAAAAATAAGCGGAGTTTGAAGTGAAAATCTATCTATCGAAACTCGATTCGCCATTTGGCAGAATTTTTCTTGCTTCTTCTGACAACGGTCTTGTCCAAATTGGGCTGGCAGCGCGCGAGAAGTTCTTGTCTGAAGTTCAAAAGAAATATCCGGAATCAGATTTGGTCGAAGACGACAGCAAGAACCATGCGGTAGTCGATCAGCTTAGCGAGTATTTTCGCGGCAAGCGCATGACATTTTCGGTGCCGATCCGTTTCGATGGAACGGATT
>JAUXJX010000465.1 GCA_030624545.1 Bacteroidota bacterium
GCCCCATTCCCATCCGGACAGGACAAACCCCGGATTCCCGCGAGGCCTAGTTGAGCGCGGCCGGATAAGTCATCCAGCAGCTCGCCGAGTGTTACCTCACCCTCTCCATTTATGACAAAGTCAGCACCTTCAACGAAATATTCGACAGCATGGTCCGTCGCATCAGAGCCACACACAATTACCGTGCAGCCCTGCTCCCTCGCCATTTTGCACATCTTGAAGGCTGCGTGGCGCATGCGCAGGAGACACATCTTGCTCAAGTAGTTGAAATTATCTTCGAAAAGAATGGCATATTTCGGCTGATATTTTTCGAGCGCTGCAAGCCATCCTGACTCGGACGATGCCAGCATGGCATCAAAGAATTCGACGGCATACCCTTTGTTTCGCAGAAAGCTCACCGCGTATAGCGAACCCAAAGGAGGATAGGGCTGCATCGCCTTCCAGAGTTTGGGATCAAATCCAAGATAATAAGATTGTCCAATTAGAACGTCTGTCATAGTGCAGTTTGCCTACACTCCCGCTTCGCTACTGGTGGGAATATTTTTCAATCTCTCATGATAAGCTTTCATAATTCTTCCTTGATGGTCGTTGGTGAATAACTGAATTCGTCGCGGATCAATTCTCACTTTGCTGTTAGAGTTGTTTGATGTCAATCGAAGAATCCGTCCGGCATAACTTCGGTAGATCAAATTCTCCAGGCGATTGAAAGCAGGCCTGGACAAAAGCCTCTCAATTAAGCGACTCAATTTTGAATCTTTTGAATTCAGTGGAATGCTCTGAAGATGCTGCTTCGGTTTCGCTTGAGGAAAGTACTTCAAAATCCACTTATTCGCCCGCCAGTATCTCTCGAAAGCACCATTGCCAGAGATCGGCTTTAAATGAACAATCTGATGGGCGACAAAGAAGTTCCTCTGCGGCACAGATTGATTCACATGTCCTTCGAGATAATTGAAGCACATTGTTGTTCTCTTTCTCAGAACTTTCATGCATAAAGCCAACAAGAGATAAGTTGTCCAGGTGCGGCATCCTTCCACGAGAATAAACAGGTCTATGTCATCATTTCCGTTCACGTTCTCAAACGCTGTTGTGCCTGACAATGCCACTGCCTGCACAAACGGAAAAGAACAGATGAGCCCCAATTCACGGCGATTGCGCTCAAGCAGCTCCTGCGTTTTTTGTTTCTTGTTCATTCGGAGCGCAACGAGCTCATCCCTGCCCGTCAGGAAGTAATAACCATCTCGAAAATGGATCTCCCGGTTGGATGGCTCGCGACTGATCTCTTCCTCCAATGTTTCAGCTGAGACTGATAGCCCTGCCAGGCCGCGATGGATTTCCTCCAGGCTCATGGGATATTCGAATAAATCGGAGAAAATTAGAGCACGAAGAATGGCTTCCCTGATCCCGGCAGGCGGAGATCCAATAGACTCGGCTAATTGATGAGGCAAGTCCAAGAAATAATATAGGCCTTTATGTGATGTGGCAACGGAGGCTAAGTCTTCATACGCGGCACGTGTTTCCTGAACTGTCTTCTCCCAGGAAAATTGCGCGGCCCGGCTTTGCCCATAATTAATCAGTCTGTGCCGGAGCGAGCGTTCTGTCAACGCCCGTTTCATCTTTTCGCTGAGTGCGTTCTCGTCGTCTACCGGAAAGTGCATTTCCTGATTTGCGGCTATTTCTGCGGTGGCGCCGGCATTGGAACACAGGGTTGGAATTCCGGTCGCCATTGCCTCGAGCACCGGAAAACCAAAGCCTTCATATATCGAGGGACAGACGAACAGGTCCGCCGCCCGATAGAGATCCTGCAGCTCGGTCTCATTTACATATCCAGTCAGATGAACTCGATCAGCCACATTTTCTTGCGCAATAGTTCTTCTGATCTCATCAATATCGTTACCCGGCTGACCGGCGAGAATCAAATGGTGAGATATTCCCTCCTTTCTAACCAAAGCCGAGTACGATGAAATCAGGAATGGAATGTTTTTGCGGCGCTCCAAAGTTCCGACGGAGAGGACATACGGCGCGCCATTGCAATATCGCCTTCGAGTGCCAAGGGAACCTGTATTTCCGCCATTGCCTTCACCCGGGATATCCACGCCCGAGTAGATCGCCTTCGTCCGCGGCTCGGCTTCAGGAAAAAGCTGAAGCAAATCATTTCTGGTATTGTTGGAAACCGTGATTAGCGTGTCCGCACGTTTTACGGCACTTCGAATGAAATTTTGAAAGCTGTGGCGCCTGGAAATCGGGTACAAATGTGGGAAGAGAAAAAAGGTTAGATCGTGAATGGTTACGACGAGTGACGTCTCATTCAGCCCAAAAGGTGATATATAATGGGGTGCGTGCCAGACATCCAGGCCGAGTTTCCTGGCATAGTTACTCGGGCGGGTTAGCTGCCAAAGAATCCGTGCAGAGCGGGGGAAATTTGGCAATTCGACCAGGCTGAAATTTGTCGGGAGGGCCGGAAACAGATACGCATCCCTCTGCTTCACAAAAACATAGTATTCATTGTCTGAATCGATTTTGGACAAATGGCCGATGAGCTTACACACGTATCTGCCGGCTCCGGCAATACGTTCCGGCAAGGGCGTGGCGTCAATTCCGATTCGCATTTGATCTATTTCCCGATCGTTTCGAGTTGGGCAAATTTGTGGCGCTGACGCCTGATTAACAGAAACAATTCTGAATTATGCACAACTCAAATACCTAAAGTTCGATTTGCCAATAAACCAACTTCACGAAATTTATTTGTCAGGTCCGAAAGAATCCGGGAAGTTGTCCCCTTAGATAACAGAACTGCCGAGCGTTTTATTCTAAAGAAATAACCTGGAAAATAAGGGGGACTGTATTAAAAATGAACAACGAAAGTGGTCGAAAATTATAACGATATTCAAATCAAATTGCAAGAAGAATTTGAATGCTGCATTTTGAGTATTTTGCGGAACTGACGCAAAAGGTAAAGAAGGAGCTTATTCAAAATGATTTGTCCAGAATACCTGCGGATAA
>JAUXJX010000289.1 GCA_030624545.1 Bacteroidota bacterium
CAGCGGAAGCGAGCCCGCCGCGGCCGGAAGAGCCCGTAATAAAAGAGAAGCGCGCGCCTTCACCCAGGCAGCGCAGGGGCGTATCATGGAAATTCGTCATTTTTGTGATGATATTGGGAATAGGGGTCGGTCTTTATCTTTCAGGATCTTTCGAGGATTTTTTGGTGGATTCTGGGATATATGATCCTTATGCAGACATCTATGAGCAGGATACTGGGCCGCAAGAAGATGATTTCCAGCCTGAAGAAGATAGGATTCCGACCGGTGAAGAGCTTGACGTTTATATGAAACAACAAATGGCAGAGCAGTTCTCAGACCAGCGTGAGGAAGAAAGGATTCTGACAGAAGAAGAATGGAGGCCACCCGGAGAAGGCTTTGATCCCTCATCAACCGGAGTGGCTGCTCTGCCGCGTGCGCAAGTCGACACAAGGAACTGGCTATCCACCAATCAAGTTCAGCAGCAGTTTTCATCCGGCGGAGTCCTTTACGATCTTAATGGCGATGGAATATCCGATGCCCGTTTTTGGAGCTACGACTCAAATTACGATGGCGTGCCCGATTATGGCGGATATGATATGAACCTGAATGGCAGAATTGATCAATGGCTTTATTACAGAAGCGATCAACCCAATGGGGTTGTCTACGGTTTCGACAGCGACGAGAACGGAGTAATCGAAGTTTGGGGATGGAATACGGACAACGACCAGCTCGTGGACATGTGGGGCTGGGATAACAACGGCGATGGCAGAACCGACACCTGGGGCTGGGACAAAAATAGAAATAATGTATACGATCTATATGGCTATGATATTAATTGGGACAATATCATCGACTATTATGGCGATGACGCGAACGAGGATGGCATCATCGATTATTGGGCATGGGATCAAAACGGCAACAACATTTTCGACAAATATGGCTGGGACACCAATGGAGACGGAGCAGCGGATCGCTGGGGAGACGATTGGAATGAGGATGGGGTAGTCGATCGGTATTATTAGAGAAATGGGTGACCTTTGCCTGTGCCAAGACTCGGTTTGTCGAAGCCTGGAGATGACCATCAAGACCATCTTTTTGAAGCCTGGATATTCGCGTATTTTTGTTTAGCTTTACGATGGCGAGATCAGACTAATCCCCTAAAAGCGCTTCGTTAGATCAACTTCCATCACCAAATTGGAGATTTACGCGGCTGATCTAGTTTAGTTTTAAGACAAGTTTAACCACGGATCACACGGATTTTCACCGATTATCCGTGACAATCCGTGTTAATCCGTGGCTAAGCATTCTTGTCCTATCTCTTGCTTCTATAAGGTAGCGAACAATGAGAATCGCAATTCCAAATGGAAAGCCACTAAAACTCCTCATCCTTTGCTCCTTTTTTGTCCTGGCAAGTGGAGCCGCTGCCCAACCGGCACTTCCGCCGAAGGCAGATTCTGCCATCGCGCGCTTTGCGGAGCAGATCGCGATGGATGTCGAGGAGGACGGAGTTGGCAGCATCGTCGCCGGTGTCGTGCTTGGCAGCGACCTGATCTGGACAAGAGCATTCGGCTGGGCGGATCGTGAAAATAAGATTCCCGCCGACATCGAAACCATCTACCGCACCGGCTCCATTTCCAAGTCGATTACGGCAGTGGTCCTGGCTCAACTCGCGGAAAGAGGGGTGCTAAACCTGGACGATCCGGTGGAAAAGTATTTTCCGGAGATCAACCAGCTTCTTGGTCCGCCTGAGGGCGCGGCGCCCATTACGTTTCGACATCTGGCCAGTCATACAGCCGGGCTCATTAGAGAACCCAAGCTTCCAAAAGCCGCTGCCGGACCGATCGAAATGTGGGAAGAGAGGATCCTGGCGTCTATCCCAACGACTCAATTTCAGAGCGCGCCGGGCGAGAAATATTCCTATTCCAATATCGGGTTCGGTATCCTCGGATTAGCCATCTCCCGGGCGGCCAATCATCCGTTTATGGATTTGGTGCATGACCTCATTTTCACACCGCTGGGAATGACGAGCAGCACATTTGTGCTGACAGAAAAGCAGTGGAAGCACATGTCGGTGGGTTATGCAAACCGGGGCGATTCGGTAAATACCGAACTGCCGGCTCTTGAGCATTCCGGCCGCGGCTATAAAGTTCCGAACGGCGGCGTCTACTCCACCGTGGGCGATCTGGCGCGTTTTATTGCCGGCATGACCGGCTCGTCTCCGCAGCAAATCCTGTCTGATGTATCCAGGGCGAATATGCAGCGAATTCAAACGCCGCGAGACACCACCCGCGGCTACGGGTTGGGATTTTTCATCCGATTCGAAGAAGACGGTTCTCACAGCTCGGGACACGGCGGCAGCGTCGCCGGCTACACTGCCTATGTGGGTTTTGAGACGACAACCAGGGTCGGCGTCATCTTGCTGCGGAATTATAATAGGGGAAGGACGAGGTTGTCGAGCGTGGCGACGGGGTTGCTAATAAAGTTAGTCTTAAGCTTGAAGGAATGAGTCATTGCCCATCGGCTAACGTTTCGTAATAAGGCGCCCGAACGTGGCGGAGTACTGAACATTCTGAATTTTTAAATAACTGTTGCGGAGCTTTGAACCTACGAATTTGTACAGAGCCCTTCGGGTCGGCTTAATCTTGTAGCCAACTTCTTTAGTGCCAAATACCAAAAAAATCATAAACATAAATGATTACTTTGGGGGATGATTAACTTGTTAGCCATTTGAGACTATTTTGTGAAATTGATCTTTATCGCTCTTTCTTATTATCCCTTTAACCTGGCAGATTTCCATGTCACACTTAAATTGTCGAGTTTTTCACCCAATATTTCAATTGACTCTTCTCGTATCTCACCCAGATCCATATCGAAACCCATTGCAAGGTGCTTCACTTTATTCGTATCGTGGCTCATGATTCGTGCAGCTGTTGCATCTGCCGCCATGATGTCAGTACTTGCTATAATTGCCCATGAGCCAAGACGTTCCTTCATATTCAAAGTGGTACCACCAAGGTTTGTTGTGGGACCATCACCTTCAATACCAATAGAGAAGTCAATAATGGAAAGATCTGGTTTTATATTCTTTACAATATCCAAATATATTTGCCCGATTGCTTGCGGGCTACTGTGATCAAACGTACCACGATTCCACCACGTATTATCTATCAACTGCGCATAGCGGGAAAGCGGTGTGATACCGATGAAATTCTTCAAAGCCAGTGTAAGCTGCGCCCATGAGTGTGTTTTGGCCACAGGAATTGAAATTACCTTATCGGCATTAGCAACAAGGCTTGAAATGGCTATCTTGTTTAGTGACGTATTAGAAGGAACTTCGACCCAGCCAGGAGAGTCGGTTTCTAAACATGCCAAAGTGACTTTTCCATCATACAATGAACTGAAACGTTCTGCTTCCTTTACTAGATTAGTGCTGCCATCCAGAGTGATTGCATACTGCCATTCGAATGTTGGCAAATGAGAACCTTCACCAATGATGACTTCTGCAGCACCTGCCTTTAAACACTCTTCTGTGACAGCGATGATGATTTCAGGTTTTGTGCACTCACCAATACGAAAACAATTACTATATTGCGCCCATGGGAAAGAAACAAAATTAGGTTTAATAAAAACTGTCTCGCCTTTGTTAACAACAGTTTGAATTCCCCCCAACGCATCTATAGCATCCCGGGTCATCGAATCTAAATTGTCTCCGCGAATTGCAGCTACTTGCGCGTTTGTCTCTTTTGAAGGCTTCTTAACAGATTCTTTTTTGAAACTTGTGAAAAGCCATGGAGTTTTCAGAGCGACTGCTGTGCTACCACTTGCTTTTAGAAATTCGCGTCGGTTTATCTTTTGCATCGTTTCCTCTATCTTTTGTGGCTAATTGGAGCACTAAGCCGCAAAAAGCAACTCCGACTTTTCAATGTAGCACGGAGACACAGCGCGCGCAACGGCTGAAACCATCGCGCTTTTTGTCGGCTTGAGTGAGTAGTTATGTGGACCGTGCACGCCTACTTTAAGGTAATCGGGTAAAAATACATCCGGTCACCACGAGCCAGAGACTTGGTAAGGATCGC
>JAUXJX010000181.1 GCA_030624545.1 Bacteroidota bacterium
ACCACCGAGACTGAGATTACCACATTGGACGTGGACCCATTTGACCATGGTGGCTTCGCCTTATTTCTAGGCGAGATGCGAGTTCAGAAAGGCTTTTCACCCACGGCTATTGTCGGATCGGAAAGCGTATTCAACGACGATGGTACCATTGATAATATCCTGGGCGATGCCAATCCTGATTTTAACTTATCTCTTAACAACATCATCAATTTTGGCAATTTTGAGCTAAGCTTTCTGTGGGATTGGCAGAAAGGCGGTAACGTTATCAACCTGGGCAAACTGATCACGGACCTCGGCGGCACTTCCGGCGATTTTGACGATGATTTAACCGTCACAATCCCATCAAATGAGGCGGGACTGGAGCTCATTGAAAGTTTCCGGGAAGATCCTGAAACTTTTACCATCGACGGTCAAAATGTAACGGGTCCCGCCGGTACGATGCGCCTTACGGTGTTGGGAATAGTAACCTCTCCCTATATTGAAACTGCCAGCTATCTAAAATTAAGAGAATTGAGCCTGTCATATTCATTTCCAAGTTCGGTTGTCAACAACCTATTCAGCGGCCAATTGTCTTATTTGAGGCTGGGTGTGGCTGCCCGCAATCTAATTATGATTTCGGATTATAGCGGATACGATCCTGAAGTAAGCCAGTTTGGTAACGTGGTCGCGCGCGGCGTCGACACGCTACCCTTCCCATCCTCACGACAGTTTTACTTTAATGTAGCATTCGGGCTTTAATCTAAGCATGAAGGGAATTTGAAAATGAAGAAAATAAACAAATCAGGAGAAACCGGCAGGGCTTGGAAACTGGCTGTGCTGGTCTTTATCATACCCATTTTTGTCTACACGGGGTGCGAAACGCTAAATATTACCAACCCTAACGCACCTTCTCTTGAGAGCGCCTCCATTCAAACTCTGGTAGGCGGTGTTGAAACGGACATGAGAAACGGTCTGCGTTTTTATGTTGAAGCCACCATGACCCTGGGTCGCGAAGGTTATTTTTTCGAACCGGCGGATCCCAGGTTTACAGGCGAGCTGCTATTCGGTCCTATTGATGCTGGCGGCTTTCTATCGCAAACACCCTGGGCTACCAGGTACCGGGTTATCGCTACATGCAATGAACTATTGGATCGCGCGCCGAATTTATCCGCCACGGCGCAAGCCGGTGTCGAAGCATATGCCCGCACCATGCGTGCTTATAATCTATTGATGGTTCTAAACTATGTTGATGAGGATGCGCAAGGTCGAGCTTTAAGGTTGAATTTTGACGGTGATTTGTCCGTAGCGTTTGCTTCCAAGGAGGAAGCCTTCGATTTCATCGAAAATGACCTCAACGCCGCAAATACCGCGCTGGGATCGGCAGGCAGTTCTTTCACGTTCAAGCTTTCGGGTGGTTTTGCGGGTTTCGATGCGCCTGCTACTTTCAGGCAATTCAATCGCGCTCTCGCGGCCAGGGTTGCCGTTTACCGCGGAAACTTTAACGATGCCCTCACCGCTCTGCAGGCTTCTTTCCTCGACGCGGGTGGCGATCTCAGCAATGGCGTGTTTCATATTTATAGCACGGCGGCCGGCGACCTGGTTAATCCGAATTTTGAAATAGTGGATGCGGCCTTTATAAAACTGCACGCCCATCAAAGTTTCGAGACGGACTCTGAAGTAAATAATGTGGGAGTTGTAGATTTGAGATTTTCCTCGAAGACATTCAAGCGCAGCCCGCCGGACGTATTCGATGAGCTCACCTCTGATTTGGCCGCTATTGTGGCCGAGACCAACGTATCTCCCTACCCGATTATCAGAAACGAAGAGCTCATTCTCCTGCGCGCCGAAGCAAATGTGGGTCTCGGACAATTTCCCGCCGCCGAAACGGATATGAATATCGTGCGCGTGGCGGCGGGCCTGGCTCCCTATGCAGGCACAAACACAGGGAATGGTTTGGATCGATTGCTCCACGAGAAGCGCTATTCCCTTTTTGGCGAAGGCCACCGGTGGGTGGATATGAGACGATATGGCCTTTTGAGTCAACTGCCTATCGACAGACCTGCTCGTGGTGATAAGCATATCACGAGAATGGAAATCCCCCTAGCTGAGATCGCCGGCCAGTAGATTCATCAGCTATATAGTCTAGAGCCTCTCGCATAGGCATAGCTGAAAAATTGTTTTGTCCGTCCAGGGCAGGTAAAGAGCTTTCTACCTGCCCTGTTGATGGAATTTTCTCTGGTTTTGGATTTCAAAGTTCTCATTCAGATTGCGCGTTACTCAAGTATGTGGTCGCCCGTTGCTTTGCAGAATCTAAAAACCGTCCTTCTCTTAACCCCTATTGTTTTTTTTCTTTGTTCTCCTTCCAAAGTCGAATCGTTTGCAACCAGCCAATCCGATCTTTACCAGCACGGGCTTGCCAGGAGGGATAGCGGAAATTGGCGCGAAGCCTTGGAAATCTGGCTGGCTGCTCGGGATTCACTCAAAGCCCAAAACACCGTGGATCCCAGAATAGGCCTTGCCTTTATCGAGCTGGTTACCCAGAAAGAAGCAGAAGAGTATTACCAACGGGCGAATGAAATGTATCTGTGGGGTTTCTCGCATGATTCCAGATTTAAGGAAGAGGCTTTGCAGGAAGTTGACAGAATAATCCCTTTGTTAAGTGAAAAGGAACAGTCCGAATGGCGCCAATTAACAGCGGATTCTACGATTATCATGAAGATAAGAACCTTTTGGGCAATTAAAGATCCGCTTCCAACGACGGAGACGAATGAGAGGTTGGTCGAACATTGGCTGCGGATTGCACATGCGAAAGAAAACTTCAATAATGACAAATCAACTGTCTACGGCACGGATGATAGGGGACAGGTCTTTGTTAAGTATGGTGAGCCCGATAAGAAATTTGCCGGTAAATTGGGTGCAGACCAATTTGAAGTAATGCGCTGGTTTGAGGATTTCTTACTTCGGCAGGAGATTCAACGATATAACAACACCCCGGAAGTTGAAATATGGGTGTATGTCGGTCTCAAGAAAGATGATCCGACTGTTTTTCTTTTCGGTAAGAAGTCCGGTTTTGGCAAATACGGTTTGAGATATGGAGTTGAGGATTTCATCCCGGAACGTGCCTTTCGCAGAAGCAGCACCAGAACCACAAGAAGCGTTATTCCCGGTTCGATGATTCAGTTGATGTATTATGGCGAGCTATTTCATGTTGATCATTATTTTTTATCTCGATTTCGCAAACTTGAAGCGCTTTGGGGTAATGCCCGTGCAGCAGGACAGTTGACTCCTGACCGGGATGTCCTATTGGGTTTGCTTGCGCAATACAAAAGTCTTGATCAAAACAATGTGAAGTTTAAGTATTTACCATCAGACAGGACCAATGCCTATAAAGGGCTTGACCTTGTAGATTTGAATTACAAAACCTTTCGTTATCTTGATGATGACCACCAATCGAAACTCAGAATCATGGCGGCTTCTTCGGATCAAAGCGTAGATGAAAATGTTCGCCCGGTCTTTTTTCAAGCAGCAAAAGAAAAGAAGCCTGAATTCAGGCATGCTCTCTTAAGTTATGATCAAAAGTGGGAGCTCAAGGATGAGATTGTGGATTATCCTTTTTTAAGAAACAGCAATACCTCTACATTTGTGCTAGGTCAGGATGAACCGGAGATCAAATACAAACTGGCAGCTGAGAAAATTATTTGGCACGTCAGAGAAGCCGGCCTTGTTGCGACGGTTATTGCGGACAGCGCAGAAGTAATCGGAATCGGCTCAGCTTTCCCGGGTGGATTTGCCGGCCTGTTGTCGGATAGCATGAAGTTAGAAGCAAGCGACTTAATTGTAGGCGTAGGAACCCCTCCGAAGATAGAACAATCAATCGACCACCCGTTTCCGGTTGTTCCGAGGGACCCACTCAAAAATGCGGATTCTCTACTTGTCTATTTGGAGGTGTACCATATTCCTTTGCAGGCGAATCTCGGAACAGCGTTGCGATTTGACTATCAGCTGAAACTGATCGAGGAAGACGGCAAAGTGGATATGAAGAAGGCAAGACCTTCCAAGTCGGTTGATGTCGAGGTGTCGGCCAAGAAACTAAAAAAGACCTTTGCTATGGATATCTCAAAATTGGCTTCCGGATATTATGAGCTGACTGTTAAAGTCACTGAAAGAAAATCAAAGCAAGAGAAGATTAGAAAATCCACTTTTCGCATTTTTGATTAATTCCTCCGGCAGGCTCTTTCCATTAGAACGACGCCCGACCCCTCTAATTTTCCGACCAATTACACTAAAACTATTGTCCCGCTTATATTCAATATTACAAAAGACCTATTCTGTTGATCATAGGCGAGAGTATCAATCCGGAGATTATTTATTGAAAATTCTGACCGAACAAATTTAAAAAAGAATTGGGTCCAAGTTTTTCCCGCAAATAGCTTGAATATCTTTTTCCAATTTGAAAGGTTCTTCTTCGATAAATAAAAGTCTATCATTTTCAAGGGAAACACCTTTACTTTTTAACGATTTTTGTTCTTTATCCTTTTGATTGCATCAGCAGCTGTTTTGCCAAGAACCGCATGATCCTGATATTCCTGGATTTGTTTTATCACCCCTCCGTCACCAATCCTTCCAAGTACTCTTATAGCATCCTGGATATATGATTCCTTGTGGGTTTTAGCACCCTCACCTCCGGTTTCAAGAACATAGATCATGCGGTCAACGATGAGCCGGTTCCAGGTGGCATATTTACGTTTGGTTATACTCCCCAGAGCCCACCATGATAATTTGGCAATATCATTTGAATAACGAGGTCCTGGCTGGATTTGCAGGTCTTCCAGGTACAGTTCAATAGCAGGCAAACCGTATTCAAATATCACCTGTTTACCCCTGCTTACTTGTCCTCCACCCCTCATCAAGCGAACTATCTCCATTGAGGCTTTGTGTTTGACTGTCTTGGGTTTAAAACCCAATTTTACCAATGCCTTCCGGACATTCGATCTTATTGCATCCACCCTGTGCCGTAATTGAGGTATAAGAATATCTATCGCCCGGGGGTCTTTGGAGGATGAAAGGATATCCATAACCCTGGTCATGTATCTTTGTTCTATAATAAATTGGTTGTAAAATTCGAACATATCTTTCCTCTGCCAGGCCAGATCTACAAGCTCCG
>JAUXJX010000125.1 GCA_030624545.1 Bacteroidota bacterium
CATCCCGAAGGGATCTTGGTTGGCCAAAATGTTTACTTGCAATATCTTTTTCCCTTCATCTCAAAAAAGGTCCCGGCCTGCCGGGATGACAGCATAGGGAAGTTTTAGCCTTAAAGTCATTATTTGTGAATGATTCAAATTAGTTCCTTAAATCTTTGTCTCTGTCCTTGAACTTGATCAACAGCCGGGCGTCCTTGTGTTGCTTAAGGTTGCCTCTCGCCGCAAGCAACAGAACGATGATCAACGCGAACTTTGTACCGTTGAGGGTGTTAGTCAGAATAGAGTATGCCAACAAGCCCACAGCCGCTGCAATGCCTGCAATACTAAAGTAAAGGTAATTTTTTACGTTCCGGATTTGCCGCGCCAGAAATTTCTCCTCCTTCGGCGTCAGTGTGGATTCTGAATCTTGCATTGGCAGCTCGTCAATTCAAACACGTGACATTATGATGTCATTCAGGAGAAATCTTTTTAAATAACTGCATCTTACATTGACTCAAAAAAGATTCCTCCTGAATGACAAGTAGTTTTTGAATCTGTGAAAATCCGTGTCAATCCGTGGTTAAATAAGTCTTTGCTCAGCCTCGTTTGGTTCCGGCACTTCCGGAGAATAGTCGAAATCTTCCGAAAGCGCTGCCTTGGCCGCAAAGACAAAGAGGGTAATCAATCCCCAGGATAAACCCACGACCACCCCAACATCGATGATGCCCCGCCAGGGCTGGTCGATGCGCTGGATGACGATAATCAAGATGATTATTGCCGTGGTGAGCGCGATGATATGTCGCTGTCTATTCCTAAGTACGTGAAAGTAGCCAATACAGAACAGCGGAGCCAGGAGGATATGCAAAGCCTTCGGATTTTGGTACAGATATTTGCACCTTGCGGCGACCCTTGGTGAGAACCCTTTCTGGAAGCCGCGGTAAGCTTCCGAATAGAGCATGAAGAGGATATTGCTCACGAGAGCAGCCCAGTGATACCAGAGCAGCTCATACTCGAAAGCCTCTATCGCAATAGGCGTCAACCGAAACAGTGTAAAACCGATCAACAATATTACTCCTGAAAATCCCCAAATTGCTCCCAATAATCCGATCATTGAATCAGCACCAAATTCAAAAGTCAATTCCCGGCATGTCTTCCCACTTCGGCTCTCCCTCCGGCTTGAAGTTTCTGGTGCCGACGAAATTCAGTTCATTATGATGGAAATTGAGTTTGAATTTCCCTCCGCCGAAATTCTTCAAAAGATAATTCATGGGATCATTAATGAGTGCCATCATGTCCTTTATATCATATTTGGCCAGTCCTTTGAACCGAACTGAATTGTGCCAGGGCTCCTGAACCAATACCGTGACCGTGGATTCACTCAAGATCTTGAGAAAGGCTTTTTCAAGCCTCTCCTCATCAGGACCGGCCTTAAATGATCGCTCGAGCTGCCTCGTTACATATTCCTTGTATAATTCCCAGACCCATTCCATAAACAGACACACTTCCCATTATTGATGAATTCTTGCCACAAAGACTCAAACTGTCATCCTGAATCCACCGCAGGCAAGGCAACCAGGTCTTTGTGCCTTCGTGGCTTTGAATTCTTCAAGTAAACCAATTTAATTCATTTCTTTGAATTAATTGCGCGGTTTGCAGATATTCTGTCCGCCATATGAAGGTTGTAATATGCCCCAAATAAATTGAATTTTCCAGCATAAAGATTCGCTAATTGATCCAACCATCAAGTCCGTTGATATTATGTTGCGAACAAGGCTATCACACGGTGTCAAAAGTTTTCCTTGACATTTAGTTTTTTTTTCCATACCATTCACAATCTTTTTTCTGAGAAACGCCAACAAAACCAAAAACATATGGGAGATTCACAAATGAGAATCAAAAGTAAATTGTTGTTGTCGGCGATTGGGTTTTCCTTATTAGCGGCCGGCTGTGGGGGCGGAGGAGAGGAGCCTGCCCAGGAGGCACAGACGCCGTCGGGAGATAAGCCCGCCGTCATGGCCGCAGCCGGATCTTCCACAATCAACGGAACGGTCAACTTTACGGGAACTGCACCTGCAGCGAAACGGGTAAATCAGGATCAAGAATGTAGAGTCTTGCACACTGAGCCCGTTTATTCTCAAAACGTGATTGTCAATGAGAATGGAACGCTCAGAAATGTGTTTGTTTATGTTAAGGAAGGTCTTGGGGACCGTAAATTTGACCCGCCTTCGGAACCGGTAGTTTTTGACCAGAAGGGCTGTATGTACGAGCCGCACGTCTTCGGCGTCCAAAAAGGCCAGATGATAAAAATACTTAATAGTGATCCCCTTTTGCACAACATCCACGCGCTGCCAAAGGACAACAGGCCCTTCAACTTCGGCATGCCCAAGCAGGGAGACGTAAGAGAGCGCTCGTTTAAGAAGACGGAAGTTATGGTCAAAATCAAATGTGATGTGCATCCCTGGATGGACGCCTATTGCGGTGTTCTTGATCACCCATACTTCAGCGTTTCCGGCGATGACGGTTCCTATAGCATTAAGAACCTTCCCGCGGGAGAATATGTTATCGAGGTCTGGCACGAGAAATATGGCACAATGACGCAGACCATTAGCGTTGGAGACGACGAGACAACAACCGCTGATTTCTCAATTGGGAAGACCTCGAGCTAGATAGGCGGGCGTTGATCGAGTTGTTGGTTGTGGCAATCGATCTCGTGTAATTGACAATATTCCGGATGAATGAGGGCCCCCACTTTTTTGCGGGGTGAATCCCACCGATTCCTCTAAGATCGGTGGTTTTTTTCGCCAACTATTTCATAAACAATCAGGAAGGCAGAAAAACCATGACGAATAGTGCCGAAGGCTCTGGCGACAAAGCTGAGCATAACGAAGAAACTCCTGTTGAGCGGCACGCTGAGCACCAAGAAGATCTAGGTTTTTGGCGGAAGTATATATTTTCCACCGATCACAAGGTCATTGGCCTTCAATATGCCTTCACAAGCATGTTCTTTCTCCTTTTTGGCTTTTCCCTGATGATGCTCATGCGCTGGCAGTTGGCCTTCCCCGGCGAAGCCCTTCCAATCATCGGCAAGCTTTTCGGCGAAGCGAACATGCCGGATGGGGTTATGGATCCCCAGTTTTATAATCAGCTGGGAGCCATGCACGGCACCATCATGGTGTTCCTAGGCATAGTTCCCCTGGCCGTAGGAGCATTTGGCAATTTTGTGGTTCCGCTGCAAATCGGCGCCCCTGATATGGCCTTCCCCAAACTCAATATGGCGAGCTATTGGGCTCTCTTTACCGGCGGCATCATAATGCTGGTCAGTTTCATTCTTCCCGGCGGAGCTGCGAAATCCGGTTGGACTTCCTATACACCCTTGGCTGTCATTGAAACCACGGGCCAAACCTTTTGGCTTTTGGGGATGATCTTCCTCATTACCTCATCCCTGCTGGGGGCAATCAACTTTATAACGACTATTATTCAAATGAGGGCAAAAGGGCTAACCTTTATGCGCCTGCCGTTCTTTGTCTGGGTGCAGTTTATCACCGCGTTTCTATTGCTGCTTGCCTTCCCGCCTCTTGAAGCTGCAGGCGTTCTCCAACTTATGGACCGCTTGGCAGGAACCAGCTTCTTCTTGCCCAGCGGATTGGTCGTGAGTGGGGAAGTTCTGAATGTCAGCGGCGGCGGCAGCCCTCTGTTGTGGCAGCATCTCTTCTGGTTCCTGGCACACCCTGAGGTATACGTATTGATCCTGCCGGCCATGGGAATTGTTGCGGAAATTATCTCCAACAACACCCGCAAGCCAATCTGGGGCTATAAGTCCATGGTCTATTCGCTCATCTTCTTGGGTTTTATGTCCTTTATCGTCTGGGCCCATCATATGTTCATAACCGGCATGGGGACGATGATGAGCGCGTTCTTCCAGACAACGACAATGATCATCTCCGTTCCGTCAGTGATCATTCTTTCAGCTCTTTTCATATCTTTGTGGGGCGGCTCAATACGATTTACTACGCCAATGCTTTTTGCGCTGGGATTTCTGCCCATGTTCGGCATCGGTGGATTGACTGGATTGCCCCTGGGCTTGGCGCCCACAGACATCCATCTGCATGACACTTATTATGTCATCGGCCATTTCCATTACATCGTTGCCCCGGGCACCATTCTGGCGCTGTTTGCGGGAGTCTATTATTGGTTTCCCAAGATAACGGGTCGAAAGATGAGTGACGTTCTCGGTAAGATTCATTTCTGGGGAACGATCGTTTTTATGAACGGCGTGTTCATGCCCATGTTTATCCAGGGACTGGCCGGCGTTTCGAGGCGGCTATACGATGGCGGCCAACTTTATGATATCGCACAGCCGGTTTTGGAATGGAACGTGTTCATGTCGGTTTCGGCATGGCTGTTGGGAGTGGCTCAGATTCCATTCCTCATTAATCTCTTTGGGAGCATTAAGAAGGGCAAAAAGGTATCAGCCAACCCATGGGAAGCCACTACGATGGAATGGACGGCGGCGCCGTCGCCCCCAATTCCGCATGGAAATTTTCCGGTTGTACCGACCGCTTATCGCGGGCCTTATGAATACAGCGTTCCGGGCAGTTCAAGCGGATTCATTCCTCAAGACCAGGAGAACTAAGCATTTATGGAAATCCCCTATACAACTACAGTTCGACCGGATACCGGCGTCTACAATGCCAAGTTGGGAGTATGGTTATTTCTCGCTTCTGAAGTGATGTTATTCGGCGGTCTTTTCTCTGCCTATATATTCCTGCGAGTCGGTGCACCGGAATGGCCCGGAATGATCGCAGGTCATATGTTTGAGAGGTCCTCGGACATCCTCAACGTTCCCATTGGAACATTCAATACGATGGTTCTCATCGCTTCCAGTGTTACCATGGTCTTGTCCTGGGCATCTCTAATGATGAAAAACTTCAGCAAGTATAAACTCTACATGGGGCTGACCATCCTGTTCGGCTTTATCTTTCTAATCGTAAAGGCATTTGAGTACAGCGATAAATTCTCACATCATTTTTACCCGTCTGAAAGCGCCTTCCTCGCCATATATTTCACACTTACCGGATTGCATGGACTGCATGTGATCGGCGGAATCATTGTCAACTTATATTTCTGGGGACCCGGCAGCAAAATGTGGAAGACTCAGCCGAAGCGCTTCACCAACCGCATCGAAATCGCCGGGCTCTATTGGCATTTCGTTGACATTGTCTGGATATTTTTGTTTCCGACCATTTATTTACTATAGGATGTTCTATGAGCGAAACAACCGATCACGAACATGTAAAAAAGCACGTACGCGTTTACATTATTGTTTTTGCAGCGCTGGCAGCGCTGACCATCGTAACCGTTGCCATAGCCTACTTAGAACTTTCCATTGTGCCCGCCATTATGGTTGCGCTGTTCATAGCAATTGTGAAGGGATCGCTCGTGGCGGGATATTTCATGCATCTGATTTCGGAAAAAAAGGTAATCATTTCCATACTCATTGTAGCGGGCGTATTTCTCATCGTATTATTCGTCCTAACGATTTCATCGTATCACGATCAAGATAGGAGCAGCCTTGTCCCTTAAAGCGATACACATATTTCTTATTTCCATATCGATCCTGCTCGCTTTCGGTTTTGGTGCGTGGGCCATATTTGTCCCGGGCGGCGGCCTGTATTTATTTCTTGGGCTGCTGTCGGTCGTTGTCGGAATTCTGCTGATTATCTACCTCATCAAATTTGTGCAGAAGCTGAAAAATGTTAGTCTTCTTTGAGACTCGGGCGATAAATAGTAGATGAGCAGATTTTCAAAATACCTCCGGATTGGTATTGTTCTGGCAGGCGTGGCCCTGCTTTTCTTACCTGAAGCTGCGAATGCCTGTCCACGCTGTTTTGGCGCCCAGGTTGATTCGCCCATCACGCAAGGAATGAGTATGGCCATGCTAAGCCTGATTGGATTAACCGGAAGCGTTTTGGCAGGAATCGTGCTGTTCTTCCTTCAAATGATAAGACGCGCAAAAAAGCTAGGGTCTGGGAGTTTGTAGCTTCTGACGAGGGATTTTGCTTCCACGGCCTGAAAGGCTATTTGAAAAAGTGGAGAGTGCGTACGATCTGTTTCGAATTGTTTTTATTGATCTGGGAAAAGGAGCATAAGCAATATGTTTGACATTAGTGATTACCTGGGACTGCCACTGAACGGTTCCGCCCACGGAGCTGAGTTGGATTTCATGCTTGGAATGGTGCATTGGCTGATGATCATTCTTTTTGTCATCTGGGCTCCATTTTTCATTTATGTGCTCATCCGATTTCGTGCATCCCGGAATCCACAGGCAAGTTATGCCGGCACGAAAAGCCATATCTCCTCTTACCTTGAGGTCGGCGTGATTGTGGCGGAAGCAGTCCTGCTGATCGGATTTGCCATTCCCATCTGGGCACAACTCAAAGTGGATGATTCCGTTTCAGAAAAGGATGCC
>JAUXJX010000285.1 GCA_030624545.1 Bacteroidota bacterium
CGCGATCTGGAACTGGAGACGCTGGTGGAAATCATGAATAGTAAAAGATTCGTCCACAGCCATTCATACCGCCAGGACGAAAACTTGATGCTTATGAGCATTGCGGAGGATTTCGGCTTTCGCATCAAATTTTTTCAGCACGTGCTGGAAGGTTAAAAGATTGCGGAGGCGATGAAGGAACACGGCGCCGGGGCGTCTACCTTCAGTGATTGGTGGGCTTATAAATATGAAGTGATCGACGCCATTCCTTACAACGGCGCCCTCATGCATGACGTGGGCGTGGTTGTTACCTACAACTCAGACAGCGGCGAGCTGGCGCGAAGAATGAATCTGGAAGCAGCCAAAGCCGTCAAATATGGCGGCGTCGCTCCTGCCGAGGCGCTGAAATTCGTTACTCTCAATTCTGCCATACAGCTCGGCGTCGAAAAGTATGTCGGCTCACTGGAAGAAGGAAAGCATGCCGATTTCGTCATCTGGAGCGGCAGTCCGCTTTCAACCTACAGCAAGTGCGAGCAGACCTGGATTGAGGGCCGGAAATACTTTGATATCGAAGAGGACAAGAAGATGCGGACACAGGTCATGGCCGAACGTGCAAGACTGATTCAAAAAGTATTGGCATCAGCTTCCAAGGACAAACCCGAAGAGCCCGCGAGTGGCATGAGAGGTAGACCCACAGAAAATTCGTCGGAGACAATGCTCCGGCAGGAGGTGGAACGATGATAAGGTTCAAACACACAAAATCCGTGTGGCTTGTTTTTGCCGTGGTTCTAGGGCTGTTGGCAAACATAGGCCTAGCCTCCGACCAGGTGCCGGCGCCCCCGCAGGAGCATCCGATTGCCCTGGTCGGTGGTACCATTCATACTGTGAGTGGTGCAACAATTCAGAACGGGACCATTCTGTTTGAAGACGGAAAGATCACCAAGATCGGAACCAATGTTCAGCTTCCTTCCGGTACCGAACGAATCGATGTTTCCGGACTTCATGTATATCCCAGTCTAATCGCAACCAATACCAACATTGGCTTGGTGGAAATCGGTTCCGTTAGCGCCACGAGAGATTATGCTGAACGAGGTGACATCAATCCCAATGTGCGTGCTGAAGTGGCAATCAATCCCGATTCGGACATCATTCCGGTTACGCGGGCAAATGGCGTTGCTTTGGCGCTCACCATGCCAAGTTCAGGCGTCATATCCGGCACGTCCGCCCTCATCATGTTGGATGGCTGGACCTGGGAAAGTCTGACACTCAAGGCCCCTGCCGGCATGCATGTCAACTGGCCGTTCATGGGCGTTAGCACGTCGCGGTTTGTGCGGACGAGCCCGGAAGATCAGAAGAAACGCCGTGATGAAAACATCAAAAAGATCAAGAACGCCTTTTCGGAGGCACGGGCCTACATGAAAGCCAAAGAGGCCGAGGGCAGCAAGGGCATACCGCAGCATGAGACCGATCTCAGGTGGGAAGCCATGATTCCCGTATTGAAGGGCGAAGTGCCGGTCATGCTTCATGCCGATGAAATTCGCCAGATTCAGGCGGCATTGGACTGGGCCCTGGGCGAGAATCTGAAGGTCGTGATCATCGGCGGCAGGGATGCCTGGCGCATGTCCGACATGCTCAAGGAGAAGGACATTCCGGTGGTCATTAGTTCGGTTCTGACAACGCCGATGCGGCGCTGGGAGCCCTACGATGCGGGCTATACGCCGGCGAAGAAATTGTACGAGGCCGGCGTCAAATTCTGTATCGCCGGTGGCGGCGGGGCCTCGAGTCAGCGGAATCTGCCTTACCATGCTGCCCTGGCCGCCGCTTATGGCCTGCCGAAGGACGAGGCCTTGAAGGCGATTACGCTGTATCCGGCGCAGATTCTCGGCGTGGCGGATCAGGTTGGTTCTCTGGAAGAAGGCAAGGATGCAACCCTGTTCGTATCCAATGGAGATCCACTGGAAATCATGAGCAATGTGGAGATGGAATTCATCCAGGGCCGCAAAATCGACTTGACCAGCAGGCACACGCAGCTCTATGCCAAATACAGGACGAAGTATCAGCAGATGAATCTGATTGGTGAGGAGATAGCGGGGAAGTAATTTAAAGACAACCACAGAGGGCACAGAGATTCTTGAAGTTTATGATAGATTCCTCTGTGTGCTCTGAGAATTCTCGGTGTCCTCTGTGGTTAAAAAAAGAGTATCAGTTGCCCCGTCACTATCATGGCGGGGCTTATTTATGAGTTATGAATGAATCAACGTGTCGCACAGTATTGGTCTGGCAAATCCGTCCTCGTCACCGGCGCATCTTCCGGCATTGGCGCCGCCGTTACCGAAGCCCTCGCTCCCTTCGGCATCCGGTTTGGCTTGATCAGTCGCAGGGAGGCGCCTATGCGCGAGCTTGCCGAAAAATTGCACAATTCCGGCAGCCAGTTCTGGATCAAATCCTGTGATGTGCGAAATAGAAATGATGTGGAAGCTGCCGTCAAAGGATTTCACCAGCACGCTGGCCGCATCGATGTCGCCTGGATAAACAGCGGAGTAGGGGGCAATACGTCATACCGGAAATGGAATTGGGATCTGATAGAATCGATGCTCGATACAAATTTGAAGGGGGCCATTTACACCACCCATGCTTGTCTCCACATGATGGTGCCCGCTGGTTCCGGAACTATTATCGGGATCGGTTCGGCTTCCTCCATGCGGGGAATGCCATCCCGGGGGATTTACAGTGCTACCAAGATCGGTCTTGCCTATTATTTGCAGAGCCTGGCTGCAGAACTGCCGCAAATCCAGTTTACTACCATTCATCCGGGTTTTGTCGACACGCCCCTCAACCGGGGCAACCCAAACCGGTTCTGGCTGCAGACCCCGGAGAAGGCGGCGCAGCTTATGATCAAGGCGGTGGCAAAACGCAAGCGCGTCTAGATTTATCCCTTCCGAATGAAGCTGCTCTACAAACTAATCCACCACATGCCGGAATCGTGGTTTATGCGGCTGGCCAGGAAGATGGGGAGAGTGAGCAGCCCGACGGGGGAGTAGGGCCGGTTCCTTTCCCTCCTTTGATTTCTGTAGTTTTTTCCCTATAAAGATGTCATTACTTAGCCTGTCTTATTCACAAAAATCTCTAGCAAAGACGCTTAGGCGCTAAGAATATAAAAGATATAAAAAATACATTTCAAATTCGGTTTCTAAAAAACTGTTAGATTATGAGTTCACATTTTTTTGTTAACTTCTATATTCTTAATCCTTTGCGTTCTTTGCGGCTTTGCGTGAGTGAATAATTCATGTTAGATAATCCGATACCAAACATCCAAGCGATAGACCAACTTTTATTGCAGGAAAGTTTTTTGTGATAAAATTAGTTGACAAACGAGTCTTTTGTTGATTATATTGCAGATAAAATACCCCTAAATAGGGAATTGAGATGAAGTTCTTATCAAAATCTTGTGTAAATGGGATTCGGGCGGTATTGTATGTGGCTTCATTGAAACACCCGGACCAATACGTTTCTATTCGCCACATATCAGATGATCTGAACGTTTCCTTTTATTTCCTCACCAAAACTCTCCAGGTATTAACGCGAAACGGTATCATGACCTCCTATCGCGGACCCAAAGGTGGTGTGGCCTTGGCAAAACCTGCCAGCGACATCACGCTAATGGATATGATTGATGCCATCGATGGAATAGAATCTTTTCGGAGCTGCATCCTGGAATTACACGGCTGCGGTGATGAAAACCCATGTCCGCTTCATGCTTATTGGGGGGAGTCGCGAGATAGAATAAAATCCATATTTGAAAATACAAGCTTGGCTGAACTAGGAGATAGAATAAAGAAAGACGGCTTGCGTCTCGTGGCGGGCTAATCAAGCCAACCTTCTCATTTTTTTCTTGACAATGGATTTCTGATGTGTATATTTAGGACAAGAGAGACTTAAATCTTAGTTAGGCGGATTATTACCGAGACCAAAAGAGAAATGAGGTTAGGCCGAAAGGCTGAGAGAAAAAAGTTGTCATAAACTGTGGAGGAAAGTCCATTAAGAATAATATCAGGTTTTACTCAATGTACTCCGTTTTTATCTCAATTATCATAATTCTGTTTGCAATAGGTCTCGTGGGCACG
>JAUXJX010000265.1 GCA_030624545.1 Bacteroidota bacterium
ACTGAAGGTGAGGATTTGACTTCTCTTCAAGACTGGGGATTGTTCCTGGGTGGAAGGAGACTTGGATTTTCAATTCTGCAGCAGGAATTTGGCTCGAAAAGAGTTACGGACTACAAGATATCGATTGCCGGTGGAAATCGGGGTGCGGCGCTAGGTCTGGCATATGGCTGGTCAAAGAGCAAGTATGCATCTCTTGCCCGGGATAAAATCTTGACTACAGGTCTTCTGGTACGCCCGAGCCCATATTTCTCCTTAGGGGTGATCGGAAATTTGTCCCTGGATCGAAATGCCCGTGAGGGCGTCATCGATCTGGGAATCAGGCCATTTGGCAATCCACATCTCACCCTCTTTGCCGACGCCGCACTTCAGGACGGAATGAAGATTTCAGCCGCGAAATGGAGTTACGGGGCGGCATTCCGCATCTTGCCGGGAGTCCATCTAATCGGCCGCTATTTCGAAAACGAGTCATTCACCGGCGGGCTCTCCATCAATTTTGGCCGCGGTGGAATGGCCGGGCAATCCCATTTTGATCGATCTCAAGATTTCGCGCATAATTCCTATCTAATCCGAAGCGGCGTAATGATGCCCAGCATATTCCCAACTCTATTCGATAAAGACAAGAAGTATGTTCCGATCAGCTTAAAGGGCCGCGTAGACTACCACAAGTATCGCTTATTTGATATGCAATCCCTTCCGTTTGCCAGACTGTTAGATGACATCGAAACAAGCGGGAGAGATCCTCGCGTCGCCGCATTAGCATTGAATCTGTCCGGAATGAAGATCAGGCCAGAGCATGCCTGGGAGATCAGGGAAGTGTTGAAATCGGTCCAGCGCTACGGCAAAAAGGTGCTCATCTTTATCGATAATGCAGGCATGACGACATATCATCTGGCCAGCGTAGCTGACCTGATTGTCATGGATCCGGAAGGCAACTTGGCACTGCCGGGCCTTGCTCTCTCCCGAACATTCTTAAAAGGTACTCTGGAAAAACTGGGCCTCGCCTTCGATGAATGGCGGTTCTTCGAATACAAATCCGCGGCCGAGGTTCTCAGCCGGGAAAGCATGTCTCCGGCAGACAAAGAGCAGCGACAGGACTACTTGGATGACTGGTATGAGATGATCCGCAGCGAAGTTTGCCAATCGCGTGAATTGTCCCCGGATGAATTTGATCGAATTGTGGATGACCAGATCTATCTCCTTGCCGACATGGCGCTGGAGCAAGGATTGATCGACGCTATTGGGCGATGGTCGGCGAAAGATGAGATCATTGCTGATCTTTTCGGCAGAAGATTGACTGATATGGCCCGGAAGGATTTACTGGGGAATTCCGTGGCTTCTGACGCATGGGGAGAACCTTCTAAAATCGCACTGGTATACGGCCTTGGGGAATGCGCCATGGATACAGGTATCAGAGCAAGGTGGCTGGAGAAGGTATTTCTACGGCTGAGGGAGCGCGACGATGTAAGGGCTGTGGTATTTCGTGTCGACTCGCCCGGCGGCGATGGCATGGCCAGTGACCTGGTCGCGGAGGCAATCAAAAAATGCAGAGAGCGAAAACCGGTCATCGTCAGCCAGGGACAGGTGGCCGGTTCCGGTGGCTACTGGATCAGCATGTATGGCGACCAGATTGTGGCTGCTCCCAATACCCTTACCGGCTCCATTGGCGTCATCGGCGGCTGGATTTATGATGCAGGGTTTTCTGAGAAAATCGGCATGACCTCCGACCTCGTTAAACGCGGAGCGCATGCAGACCTTTGGTATGGTGTTAGCCTGCCTTACATCGGCACTATTCCATCTCGCAATCTCAATCCCGATGAGAGAGGTAAAATGGAAAGACTAATAAAATTGTATTATGAGAATTTCGTACGCAAGGTCGCGCAAGGTCGGAACATGTCCCCGGAGGAGGTGAAAAAAATTGCGGAAGGACATTTCTATTCCGGCGAGGCCGGAAAAGAAATTGGCCTGGTCGATGAGATTGGCGGATTGCTAACGGCACTTGAACTGGCGCAACAGCAGGCCGGTCTGGATAAGGATGATGAAATAGAAATTCTGGAAATCCCCCAATACAAAGGATTGATTGATCTAGGCATTCCTTCTTCACCAATTCGGGCGGAAATAGAATCCGATCCGGTCATAACATTCATCAAAATGGTGAATAAACAACGGGGCAAACCGCTCTATATGCTGCTGCCTGGCAGTTATCCGGTCTATTCGGAATAGATCGATTCAATGGGCTTCCAAACCGGCAAATGGGCAGGCTGGGCCGGCCCGAATAGATGGAAACGGAAAAAATCACTTGTGTTTGCAAGCTTATGGGGTTATTATCCAATATGGATGCAATTTTCAATTGGAGTCATCTTGATAAAAAATACCGACCGTCACTGGCATAGGGGCCATTTCTTATGATCTTGCCAAAAGAGCATCGACTGCACGGCTTTTGTATTGACCCTGCGTTCGTCTGCTGGAGTTAAAAGTGGCCTCTGACCCTTCCACAACTGTGGTACCTCCAAAGCAGGGCAAGTATCTAGAAGGACGGGGTAAGAGGATCCTGATTCTCGACGATCAACCAGATTCTGTTAGATTCCTTACCGATACTTTGAAATACCAGGGATTTTCTGTTATTACTTCAGACGATGCCTCCAAAGCTTTGGACTTGGTCGATCAAGATGCTTTTGATTGCATTCTATGCGAAGTAGAGTTGGCCCACCGAAAGGGATTCGACGTTTTGAGCCATGCGATGACCTCGAATCCGTCGGTGCCAGTTATTATGATTTCCGGCCAGGGGACTATTTATATCGCTGTTGAAGCCACCAAGAGGGGCGCATTTGACTTTTTGGAAAAACCACTGAATGCGAATCGACTGCTCGTGACTATCAGAAATGCATTGGCTCAGCGACAGTTAATGCGGGAGAAAGTTGAAGTTTCAGATGATACTCTTAGGCGCTACGGATTGATCGGCAATTCTCCGGTCATGAAGAATTTATTTCGGCAGATCGAAAAAGTCGCTGCGACGCGTAGCAGCGTAATCATCTGGGGCGAAACAGGCACTGGAAAAGAGTTGGTTGCCCGATGTCTGCACAAACTAGGCGGACGGCGGGAAGGACCTTTTGTGGCCGTCAACTGCGCAGCAATTCCGAAAGACCTGATCGAAAGCCACCTTTTTGGACACCGCAAAGGCGCTTTTACCGGAGCCACAGTCAATTACGCTGGAAAATTTGTCGAGGCAGACGGCGGCACCCTTTTTCTGGACGAAATAGCCGAATTGCCGCTCTATGCCCAGGCTAAATTACTTCGGGCGGTAGAACAGGGCGATGTGGAGCCAGTCGGTGGCTCTCCAACCCGCGTGGATGTCCGGCTCCTCGTTGCGACGCAAAAACAACTGCGTAAATCTATAGAACAAGGGGAGTTTCGCGAAGATCTTTATCACCGCCTTCACGTCATCGAATTGGCCATATCTCCGTTAAGGGAGCGGCAAGAAGACGCCGTTCTTTTGGCCAACCACTTTTTTAAACATTTTGTGGACGTATGCGGTAGATCCGACCTGACCCGGATAAGCCCACAGGCGCTGCGGGTGCTTATGAGCCAGCCCTGGCCCGGTAACGTGAGAGAGCTCGAGCACATCATAGAGCGAGCAGTAATCTTTTCGGAAGGGCCGGAAATAATTGCGGCAGATATCCACGGAGCGCTGGAAGATCCCCTAGCCGAGCCTTTTTCATTACAGAACGATATTCTTCGCTCGGACATGACCTTCGAGGATGCCAAAGAGCTTTTCGAAAAGAACTACTTGGCCTGTGTTCTCAAGCAGCATAACGGTTCCGTTGTGGCTGCGGCCAAGGCGCTCAGAATAGACCGTACCAGCTTATGGCGAAAGAAAAAACGGCATAATTTGTAGTCGCAAAACACGCCCCAGCCATAATTTGGATCAACGTTGCCTCCTACTTATCTCTGCAAAACGTCTTCTCGAATCAATTTGATCTGAATGGTGTTCTCGATTCCCGCTCCGTGGAACCATTGATGAAAGCCCTGGAAGATGTGGATTGGGAAATTCGCAAAAAGGCTGCCGAGGCGCTCGGCGATATCGAGGCCCATTCCGCCGTTGAAGTGTTAATTGCCGCCCTCGCCGATGAGAACCCTGAAGTTCGGAAGCAAGCGGCCTGGGCACTTGGCAAGATCGAGAACCCCCGTTCGGTCGATGCATTGAGCGAAGCGCTAAAGGACGAAAACTGGGAGGTCAGGCAGCAGGCTGTTGAGGCGCTCTGCGAACTACGGGATTATCGTACCGTTGAGCCTCTAATTC
>JAUXJX010000006.1 GCA_030624545.1 Bacteroidota bacterium
AAAGCAGCAGCCGCATCTTAACCATTTCCGCGCCCTGCATTTCCACGTCCTTAGCCGGGACCTCTTCCATTTTCTTTATTAACACGGTTAGCTCCTTCGCTCTTGAATATATTAATTTTAATCCGCTTCCATGTCTTGTTCCACACAAATCAGCTCTGTTCTAAAAAGATCTTTATCTCCCCGATCGCTTGTTGAGAATTGTTTCGATTCAGACCGTGCAGCTCCACGAAATTCGGGCTTCCACCGCCTTTGACATCCATTAATTTTTGCAGCTTCGGAATAAGCAAACGCAGATCTTTTTCATTATCGCCATTCCAGACTACCACCAAGAACATGGGTTCCTCATTTGAATATATTATCACTCCTGCCGGGGCTTCTCTACCCACCGTCTTCGCCAGAAACTTGATCTCGGCCGGTGTTTTTTGCTCCGCCGCAGCTGTCCAGGTTTTTTCGGGCCTTCGGCGCAAGTTTTCAATGAACTGCTGTGCCTCCAACTGCAACAGTTTTTCGTTTTTTTTCTGTAACTGCTTCTCTCTTTGCTTCAGGCTCGCCTTCAAAGCGATCACCTGCTTGACCATTTCATCGTCCGTAACGGAAATTGCCTGAGCGATCGCCTGCGTCGTAACCACTCGCTGCTGATAATCCTTGAGGCCTCGCCAACCAGCTTGAAATGTGCATCGTATATTGCCGCGAACCTTTTCCCAGGAAAGTATTTTGACGATTCCTACTTCACCCGTATTTCTCACATGCGTGCCGCCACAGGGGTCGAGATCAAAATCCTTTATGGAAACCAACCGGATAGGTTTTTGAATGTCCGGGGGCATCTTTCGCAAAGACAACGATTGCAGCTTTCCTTTTTCCACCCAAAAGGTTTCGACCGGACGATTCTCAAATACAACTTGATGGACCAGTTTTTCAACCTGTTCAATTTGCTCCCATGTAATGTCATCAGCAGCTATATCGATGGTACTGGCAGACTCGCCGAGATGAGAAGAGAGCGTATCCAAACGAAGTGCCCGCAAAAACGCCTGCGCCAGAATGTGAAAAGCCGTGTGCTGCTGCATGAAAGAGAATCTACGCTGCCAATCAATTTTGCCACTCAGCCTTTCGTCATCAAACGGCAGCTCAACCAGATGCAGAACTTCTCCACCATCTTCCAACACCTCCACAACAGGGCGCTCGTTCAAAAAACCAAGATCATGCATCTGGCCGCCGGAAGTCGGATAGAAGGCCGTTCGATCCAGAATTACAGCAAATCGATCCCCTTTCCGGTACTGCTCGACGACATTTGCTTCGAACCGGGTTAGATAACTGTCGTCATAATATAGTCTTTTCCGGAAATTGCTCACGCTCATTCTCTGGATATCCCCCAAATTTGTCTAAGAAACCGTCTCATTCAAGTCATCTTCCAGGCTGACCGATTAGCAGACTAAACAATTCCAATTCGGGCTTTATGATAGCGTCGGTATCCCAAAGCACCAGCCGTCGCACCTACCGCGTCTGCCAGCCAATCGAGAACCTCGGCGGAGCGGCCGGGAACTAAGTATTGATGGAACTCGTCCGAGGCGCCATAGAAAGCGCCGATTAATATTACCAATAAAACCAACTTATTGGAAATTAGGTCTGTTCTGCCGAATTGAAATCCCCTGGACAACAGCCAGCCCAATATGAAAAATTCAAAAAAATGAATGATTTTGTCTTCCGCCTTGAACCCGAGCGGGGCAAGACCTCCTGGCCGAGACGACAAATAAAAAATTAAGACACAATACAAAACGACCGGCAATATGGAGAGAAAGATCTTTTTGAATTTGTTCTCATCTTTCTCCGGCGGCGTTCCCTGAACAGATTGGTTTTTTTTCACTAGAAAAGTCGGATGGGAAATGGTTCTGAGTATTCTGCGAGGGAATCTTTATCCATGTTTTCAAGATCTGCGAGGGTCTGTGGGGTTTGCTCCAGAATGTCACCTGCCACCATGCCTCGTTGTCCGAGCAATGAGGCTGCTCGGTCACCTGCAAGTCCGTGAACGAAGGCCCCCAGAACGGCCGCATCAATAGCACTGAGTTTCTGGGCCAGGAATCCGGCAATGATTCCGGTCAGGACATCTCCAGCACCTGCAGTAGCCATGCCCGAATTGCCGGAAGGATTAAAGTAAATTGCTCCGCCTGGGTCAGCAATAATCGTCGGAGCACCTTTCAACAGAACCACGACACCCCAGGTTTTGGCAAATCTTTCAACTGCTTCAACAGAAGATCTTAGAATTTCGTCATGAGAGAGCCCTGAAAGCCGTGAGAATTCCCCGACATGAGGCGTAATTATGGTTTCACCTTTGTAGTCCTCTAAGAGCTTGGTGTTTTCGGCCAGATTATTCAGTCCGTCTGCATCAATGACTATTGGCCGCGACTGTTCGGTCAAAACACGATGAACGAATCTAACAGTATCATGGTGGGTTGAAAGACCGGGCCCAAGAGCCAACACGTCGCTCCATTGCAAGGAATCCTCAACCGCATCAAAGGCCGATTCTGTAAGACTGCCTACATCTGTCTCCGGCAAAGGATCCGTCATCACTTCGGTGAGTTTCTCTTCAAAAACTGAATTGAGTCCTTGAGGGCATCCCAGTATCACCATACCTGCACCGGAATAAAGTGCGGCTTTCGAGGTCAGCACCGCGGCCCCGCTAAGACCCCTTGAACCCGCAAGCACCAATAGTTTGCCAAATTTGTTCTTATAAGCATCCTGTGGCCGTGGCGGCAGCAACTTTTGATAATCTTCCGGTTTAAAAAAATATTTTGATAAATTAATTTGCTCGAATACTGACGACGGCACGTTTAGATCCGCGATGAACAGCCTTCCGACAAGCTCCCTGCCGGGATAAAGAAGCATGCCGGTCTTAACATTGCCCATCGTTATGGTAAGATCAGATTTTACGCACACTCCCAGTGGTCGTCCTTTATCGCAATCAAGCCCGGATGGCGCATCAACCGAAACCACCGGCTTTTGCCAGATGTTGAGGCTTCCGATTATGTCGGCATAGACTCCGCTGACATCGCCCTTCAGCCCGGTGCCCAAAAGCGCGTCGATCACCAGGTCGAAACCGCGCAGGTGCCGGGCCGGGTTCCAATTCTGCACTTCATGAATAGTCAAGCCCAGATTACGCGCGACATCCAAGTTGACCTTCGCATCGCCTGAAACATCAGCGAATTTCCCAACCAGTGAAAAAGTAACCTGAGCTCCCATCTGGCTGAGATGCCTGCCGATTACGAATCCATCGCCTCCGTTGTTTCCCTTACCGCAAATTATCCCGATGGACTTACCGGCAATCGGATCAAAACGATTCGCAATACACTGGGCAGACTTCAATCCGGCGTTTTCCATAAGAATCGCGCCCGTAATGCCGAGCTTATTAATCGCCAGGGCATCGACCTTGCGCATTTCTTCGACTGAGAGTATATATTCCATGTGGTTGTTCTCAATCAATCACAACAACAGCTACGGCATATTTGTGCGTATGCGAAAGAGACAGGTGAACCACCGGATTGCCCAACGCTTCTTTCAAAGCCGGTGTTACCACAATTCTCGGGATTTCGCGATTGTCACTTATGATCTCACAGTCATGCCATGGAATGGCATGCCCCAATAACGGGTTTGCTGCTTTGTAAAATGCTTCCTTGGCGGCAAAACGTGCTGCCAATGAATTATGGCGAAAGCCCCTTCGGGTATGTCTGCAGTAAGAAATCTCTTGTTTCGTGAAGACCCTATCCAGAAATCGTTCGCCATATTTTTCCGTCATTGCCTGAATTCGGTCTATCTCAACCAGATCGATGCCTATCGACTTCATCGCTTTGAAGAGCCCTAAATTTTACGAAATAATAAGACATTAATCTGCTTTATGCAATAATAATGTTCTTGCTAAATTTTTGAATATAGTTTAATTTAAAGAATCTTTGGTCTCAACCATTAATGGGTGATACGTGATCCAGGAAATTGATCGGACATTGATTCATCAGGTTCTCGAGGGAGATGAACAGTCCTTTGATGAATTGATGCAGCGCTATCGGCAAAGTGTTTATAATCTCGTATATCGAATGATTGAGGATCCCCAGGAAGCCGAAGATATTGTCCAGGAAACTTTCATCAAAGCCTTCAACGCACTTTCCACATTTAATGAAGAGTACGCCTTCTCCACCTGGTTATTCAAAATAGCCACCAACCACTGTATCGATACCCTGCGGAAGAAGAAGCTTCGGACGTTTTCGCTGGACAGTCCGATCCGGACGAAAGAAGGCGATGTTAGCCGGGATTACGCCGACGAGAGCTACAGCCCTGAAAGATCCACCATTTCCAGCGAACACACCCACATTATTCTTGAGGCGGTGGATGACCTGCCGGAAAAATACAGAACGGTAATCAACATGCGGCATCGAGAGGATCGCTCATACGAAGAGATCAGCGAGATTCTGAATATTCCCATCGGCACGGTAAAAGCGAGAATTTTCCGCGCCCGGGAGCTGCTCAAGAAAATCTTAAAGGAGAGAGGATTCGTCCACAGCTATCGTGAAAAGCCTGGCAAATAGTCAAGGGCCTGAAAGCGGTTAGAAAGACTTTAGATAATCCCTCCTTAGAAATCGTATATTGTTGTTTTCCCTCCCCGTTTCTCCAATTTGATATCGCTTAGCAAACTCGACTTAATGTTAATCTTGAGATAGAAACGCCTGAACGGTCCCGTGGGCGTCCAAACAAAGCGGGCTTCCCAGCAATGCAGATCGCGATAGATGGAGATGTCCTGGGCGACCATTAGTGCCTTCTTTACATCGAATCTCGCATTATACCCTATCCGCCAATTCGTTGTCAATTGAATGTTGCTGGACATATTCAACCAGATTGTCTTGGTGACAACCTTGGGATTGAATCGATTTAGCCGATAGCTGAACGATAAGTTGGCGGTCCAAGGAATCCCTCCAGACCCGGCAACCTCATCGCCCTCAAAACGGCTTGGACTAGAGCGGCCTTGATCAAGAAATTCTCCCGCAGTGGAATCGACGACAGCAGCCGTCCCGCCACGGCCAAAGCGAAACATCGTGGAATTAAGACGCAGAGACGAAGTGAGGTTTAAGCTGGTCAGGCGCAACGGCTTCCATATATTTTCCTTAAACAGGAATTGATTTACCTCTCCACCTTTGCTTTGACTGAATTCGTACAGACTATGTACCATTCCAAAAGTAAAATTAAAACCGCGGCTTGGACTGGCTCTAAAATTGGAGCTAAGACTTGTCCATTTCAAAGAATCCCTTTTGAAATCGTGGCCAATGAAAATGTTATTAGTAAACAGATCAAATTTCTTTTCTGCCTCTCCACTCCCACTTTTCATCTGGAACAAGTTGCTTAGGCTAAATGACATGTTTTGCCGTCCGCCCCGGGGAGTCGACCCGAAAGTGCTGCCACTAAACCGGTCGTTCCTGGATACTAACCCGGTTGTGTCCTCAATTTCCTGGTAGTACCCAAAACTAGGATCGGAAAAATCCGGCTGATATTGAATCGACACACTCGGCGTTAACACGTGGCGAATCGCAGTAACGCCCCATCGACTTATGTTAAACATACCATACAGTTTTGTATTAACCCCTACCGTTGTAGCGAATGTTCGCCTAACCCAAAACCCACTTTTGTCTACAGACTTTACTCTATTGTTTTCCTCGTCCAGGAAGTATTCTTTTCTTCTATCCTGCCAAATCTCCTCGTAAGTCAGGCTTTGAGATAAAGAAAAGTAACGAAATAGGCGCAAGGGGCTGGTCAGGGTTACGTTGTGCTCAAGGCCGGTAAACTTATTCACCCGAAAAGAATCCGGTTCACTGATGCGGGTTTTGGCTCGCCGGTTCAAAAACTGATTGTTATACGAAAAATAGATGTTTTCATACCATTTCTTCTGTTCGGATGAAGTTGAGGGCCGACTCGAAGATCCTTCCTTTCGAGAGCGAAAAAGGTTGATCAGTGCCTCCTGGCCATGCCGGAAGCTAGCTTGCGGAAAGGTCTCTGTAATACTTCCTGTGTCCAAATTCTGAACCCTGGACAGATTAACACTCAAGCTGTTTCGAGAACCCGGCCAATTCTTGGTGAGTGTTGCATTTGATCGGATTTGACGTTCAAGTCTTTTCTGGCGGTTGGCACTGAAATCCTGATAAAAGCTTGCATCACTTACAAATGAACCGGACGCCGATATATTGGCTGTCGGCGAGATGGTATGAGAATGCCTGAAGTTAACATCCCAGCGGCGATCTTTCCTTTCCTCACTAAAATCTTTGTGGAGAAGCGAGCCGGAAATCGATCCTCGCAGGACATAACGCAGATTATAATTCGTCGTGCTGTGCAACATGAATCCGGTTTTTTCAAAGAAATCCACCTCGACCTTGGTGTCCCAATATTCACTGGCCGCCCAATAATATCCCAAACCCCGCAGGGACCTGCCTTCGGTTGGGCTGAACGCAAAGCGCGGCACCAGTATTCCCGAATGTCTTCCTTTGCGATTCGGAAGGAATATGTAAGGCAAGGGAATGAGCGGAATTCCGTGGATATACAACACCACGGGCCGCCCTATTACCCTATCGTCTTGGATCATTTTCATCTTGTTGCTGCTGAAATGGTAATGCGGCTGCTCAAGACTGCAAGTGGAAAAAATTCCTCCCCGAACATAATATATTTTTGGAGTTATCTTTTTAAGTGTGCTCCCCGTATAATAACCTTGCTCGAGTTTCGTGCGTCCTCTAATCACACGGCCCTTGCGAGTCTTAAAGTTATATACCATCTTCTCGCCGGTTATCTTCTCGGCCCCTTCTTCGAATATCGGATAGCCGACAAACCTTTCCCCCGCTTCACCATCTGTGGCAGTCGTGTCCAGCATTGGCTCCGCAATAATGATGTTTTCATTTCTATCTATGGTAATGAGTCCTGCGCTTAATCTCATGCCCTTAAAAGTCACCGTCCCATTACCATAGAGGCGTAAAATCTTTGAGTCGGCTTCGGCTTTTAGATCATGGGCCTCATACTGGATGACGGAATCGATATCCGTTTCCTGGGAGTAAGCGTAATTTCGCAGTGTGTCCGCGGGCGGGTCTTGTGCGGCTAATTGACTTGTTGCAGGGGAAAAAATGAAAAGGATGGATGACAGGAATATGTATGTTTTCCATTTCATGGTGGCGTGGCCAGACCCTTAAACACCAATTGGCCTGCACCTATGACCCCCGCATGTTCTCCCAGTTTCGCTTTGCGGATTCGAACCATTGAACCCGGTATTGACATGGAGTGCTCAAGTATTGCCTTTTTGATCGGGTCGAACAGCACCGATCCGGCATTAGAAATTCCGCCCCCAATAATAATCAAGTCTAAATTTAGCAGGTTGACAACAGAGCCCAAAGCAGCTCCCAGAAAAGTCCCAACTTCCTTCATAACTTGTATTGACAAAACATCTCCCTCATGGGCCAGTTGAGCAATATGTTCAGGAGTTAACTTGTTTCCCGACTCTTTGATAAGCTGGTTTACTTTTGAATCCGGATAATCTGGAATTGTGGTTCGTGCTCGTTCGATAATCCATCGGGCACCCACATAGCGCTCGACGCAGCCTTTCTGACCACATTGGCAGAGTGGCCCATCATAGTTAAGAGTAAAATGGCCGAATTCGCCGGCTATGCCGGAGGCTCCGTGAAAAATTTCCTGATGAAAAATGAGTCCGGCACCTACGCCGGTCCCGAGCGTAACAAGCATCAGGTATTCGGAGTCGCGGCCAGCGCCAAATCGGCTTTCGGCCAGGGCGGCGACATTGGCGTCATTGTCTACAAAGGCGGGAAGGTCAAATTCTTCCTCTATGACCTTGCGAAGATCCTCCTTTTGCCAGTGGGGCAAATTCGGTGGATCATAGACGATACCGGTTCTTGAATCGACCTGACCCGCCGAGCCAATGCCGACGCCTTTGATCTCTTTTACGCCTGATCGCTGCAACTGTTCATTGATTGACTTAATGATTTTCTCGATTACATGCTTTGGACCTTTGGCCGCCTCCGTTGCAGTATAATTAAGGTTTTCAGGATCCCCCGATTTCGTTACCGTTGCCGTCTTAAGATTCGTCCCGCCTAAATCAACACCTATCGCTTTTTGCAAATCCCTTACCTTTCCTTCGACACCTTTTTCGTCCGCCTCTTCCAAAGCCGATTGAGGTGGGCTGTGATCTCCTTCTCGAAACCATTGCCGGATGGTTCATAGTAGATCTTATTCGCCATTCCCTCCGGCAAATAAACCTGGTCTACAAAGTGATTTTCATGATCATGTGGATAGCTGTATTCCTTGCCATACCCCAGATCTTTCATTAACTTTGTAGGTGCATTGCGCAAATGAAGTGGCACAGGTTTCAGATCCAATTTCCGTACGTCGTCGAGGGCCTTTTTTAGGCCAATGTAGGAGGAATTGCTCTTCGGCGCGGAAGCAAGATAGGTGGCGACCTGCGCCAGAACCAATTGAGCCTCCGGCATACCGATATAGGTAACAGCAGTAAATCCGGAGGTAGCCAGAATCAATGCTTGGGGATCTGCGTTGCCAACATCCTCAGCCGCCAGAATTACGAGGCGCCGCGCGATGAACTCGGGAGCTTCGCCCGCATCGATCATTCTTGCCAGCCAGTAAAGCGCAGCATCGGGATCTGAACCGCGAATGCTCTTGATAAATGCTGAGATTACGTCATAATGAAAATCCGCATTTTTATCATATATCATGCTGCGGCTTTGAAAGGCCTGTTCTATTATTTCTTTGGTGATCTGCAGTTTTCCGTCCCGCTTACCACTCATGGTAACCGCCAGCTCGAGAGCCGTGAGGACCACTCGCGCATCCCCCGATGACATCCGAATTAGGAATTCCCGATCCGGTTTCGACAAGATAATCTCGAATTGACGAAGAAGTAAATCCGTCTGCGTCGCCCTATCCAGGATCGTCCCGATCTCCTCCGGCGAAAGGGGGAACATTTGAAAAACCCGGCAACGAGACAAAAGTGGAGAAATTACCTCAAAAGAAGGATTTTCGGTTGTGGCGCCGATCAAAATGATCGTGCCGTCCTCCACTTCATGCAGAAGTGCGTCTTGCTGTGACTTGTTAAACCTGTGGATCTCGTCGATGAAAAGTAATGTTTTCTTGTGGCGAGTCGAATTCAGTTTCGCTTGTTCCAAAATCCGCCGAACGTCTTTGACGCCGGCGGCAACTGCACTCAAGCTAAAAAACGAACTGTTCGTTTCATTTGCAATTACCCGGGCAAGTGTGGTTTTTCCCACCCCGGGCGGCCCCCAAAAAATCATGGAAAACAGCTGGTCTTGCCTAATTGCCTTATATAAGATTTTGTCTTCGTCCAAAAGATGATCTTGTCCCACAACCTCTTCCAAGCGTTTGGGACGCATCCGGTCAGCCAGAGGCTGTCTGATTTCCTGGGAGGTTTCCGCTGAGACTCCTTTTGGGGCTTGCTTATCAAACAGCTCAGCCATAATGGTAAATACTCAAGAATGGTCGATAACTTATTATTTTTTGATGGGTTTTAATTTATTCAAAAACGGTTGGAAATTCAATAGAAAGGGATTCTTCGTTATGCAGGAGTCTGGCTGGAATTTTTGCTGGGTTCCGGGTATGGAGAAGAAATCAAAAAAGCGACCCACGAATAGTTGCCGTAGGTCGCTTTGGTTTCTTTAGCCGAACGGCTATTCTCAAGCCTCAATCTGATTCCGAAGATGGTTCAATTGCTTTTTCTTCGGAGCTCTTTTCTTCTGTTTGTTCCTCTTTTTTGCCGACCACTTCCAACTCTTCTTCCTTCGCCCTCAATTCAGCTTCCAGCTCTTTGATTTCTTTTATGAGTTCTTTGGTCTGCTCATTCTGGGTCAGGGCGGCCAGTTCTCCTTCTTCCAATTTGCCATAGACGAGCTTGCCTAATTCTCTAAACTTTACGTCAATTCTTCGTTTGATGCCTGAAATCGCCAGCTTTAGCTTACTTATGGTCGTAAGCTCCTTCGTTTTTTCCGTTGCGAAGGTAATTGAATCTTCCACACCCTTCTTTATATCTTCCCATACTTTTGTTGACATGATCAAATCCTCCTCTTCAAGAATTATTCATGAGATGAACTTCAAGACCATCCATGATGTCTGAAAAATCCCGAAATGGCATAAATGGGATGTTCTTTTTGCGGCAGTACGCCTCGAGATCATTTTTCGCGAAAATCAAATCGGCCTCTTTGGCTGCAAAGATATCTGAAAGACCATCTACAACCAATACTGACTCTGCGACATTTTCACTGAATCGACGCAGATGATAACCTTTACAATTGGCGCATCTTCCACACGTTTGATCGTAATAAGGAAACTCTGCGATTAGAGTCTTCTCATCTTTCCACGTCAGCTTATTGGAATATACGGCCACATGCTCCAATTCGTTTCTATCTAAAATTGGGCGAATATACAGATCCATTCCATCACTCAGTATGAAAGTAGAAAAAGAGCGCTTTTCACAGAACCGGACAAATCTGGAAAAATGCGGATCGATGCTCTGATCCAGCAAAAATTTCTCAAGCTCCGCTTTGGTGATCTGCAGATGCTGAATTGAACGGAGATACATTGCGCGCGAATCGATCTCTCCCGCTTTCCATTTTTCGACAATCTCTTTCGCCTTGCCATTAGTAAATCTGGAAAACAGCTCGTTACCAACGTCGCGCGGGCTTATTGTACCATCAAAGTCACAAAAGATTTTCATAATCTTTTCAACGCGCCCCGTGATCGGGGATTATTCGACAGATCCCGTAATGTTTCTTTCCCGGGTGCCTTGCACAAAAAAAGCCCCTGGAGAATCCTGAGCCTGAAGTTGCCAGACGATTCCAACCCGGAGCTTCCAGCCTTTTCGCAAGCTGCCTATTGGCTTCTCCTCAATACCGCCTGTGCAGCCGCCAACCGTGCAATGGGAACGCGGTAAGGCGAACAGCTTACATAATTCATCCCGACTCTATGGCAGAATTCGACTGACTTGGGTTCGCCGCCGTGCTCACCACAGATTCCAATTTTGAGATCGGGTCGGGTGGATCGGCCTTTTTCCACGCCCATTAGTACTAGCTGGCCAACACCCTCCTGATCGAGAACCTGAAAAGGATCTTCGGGTAGAATTTTCATCTCATCGTAGGCTGCAAGAAATTTTCCTGCGTCGTCCCGGCTATAGCCATAGGTCAGCTGGGTTAAGTCGTTCGTTCCAAAAGAAAAGAAGTCGGCTACTTCTGCTATTTTGTCCGCTATGAGAGAAGCCCTTGGGATTTCAATCATCGTTCCGACCATATAATTTACTCTAACACCGTACTCTTCCTGAACTTTTTCTGCCACCCGGTCTACGATCTCTCGCTGGTGCGCCAACTCTTCCCGGGTGCCGATCAAAGGAACCATGATTTCAGGATAGACATTTATTCCCTCTTTCGTCAATTCGCAAGCAGCGGCAATGATGGCTCGGGCTTGCATTTCTGTGATCTCCGGGTAAACGATCCCCAGGCGGCAGCCACGGTGGCCCAGCATGGGATTGAATTCATGAAGTTGTACAACTTTTTGCTTCACGTCTTCCAAAGAGATTCCCATTTCATCCGCCATTTCCTGCTGCTGGGATTCTTCGTGTGGCAAGAACTCATGCAACGGTGGATCCAGGGTCCGGATGGTCACTGGTAGATCTCGCATCGCTTTCAGGATCCCGTAGAAATCATCCTTTTGGTAGGGAAATAGTTTTTCGAGGGCGCCTCTTCGGCCGGCTTCGTCGCTTGCCAGGATCATCTCGCGCATGGCTTTAATGCGGTCGGCTTCGAAAAACATATGCTCAGTCCTGGTGAGCCCGATTCCTTCAGCGCCAAATTGCCGGGCGACTTCGGCATCCTTGGGCGTATCCGCGTTTGTTCGCACGCCCAATTTGCGTACTTCGTCTGCCCACTCCATCAATCGACCGAAATTGCCGGTTAGCTCGGGTTCGACCGTAGGTACTTGACCGGTCATAACTTCGCCCGTGGATCCGTTTAAAGAAATATGGTCACCTTCCTTGAGAACATAGCCATCTATGTGCATTTCTTTGCTTGAATAATTGATGTTCAGCGCACCACAGCCGGCCACGCAGCAGGTCCCCATCCCTCTTGCCACGACGGCGGCATGAGAGGTCATTCCCCCGCGAGAAGTCAATATGCCTTCTGCCACGTGCATACCGCCTATGTCCTCCGGAGAAGTTTCAATCCGGACCAAGATGACTTTTTCTCCCCGCTCAACCCACTCCTCCGCATCTTCTGCATGGAAGACCACTCGCCCCGAGGCGCCGCCTGGTGAGGCTGGCAGTCCTTTGGCAATCACATTCTTCTCAGCCTTTGGATCGAATTGCGGATGAAGCAGCCGGTCCAGTTCCTCCGGCATGATTCTCATTACCGCTTCATTCTTATCGATTAAACCCTCTTCAGCCATCGCGACCGCTATTCGAACTGCTGCTTCCGCCGTTCTCTTGCCCCGTCGAGTTTGCAGCATCCATAGCTTTTTCCGTTGGATCGTGAACTCGATATCCTGCATATCCCGATAATGATGTTCGAGCTTTTTATAGATGCCCTCAAGTTCCTCATATATTTCAGGCATGTGTTCCTCGAGCGAGAGATAGTTGTCTCGACGCTCTTCTTCCGAACTCCCTCTCTGTTTTGCTAATTCCATACTCCTTTTTCGAGTGATTTCTAGAGGGGTGCGAATTCCTGCGACGACATCTTCACCCTGTGCGTTGATTAAGAATTCGCCAAAGAATTCGTTTTCTCCCGTAGCCGGATCTCGGGTAAATGCGACGCCCGTTGCACAATCATCGCCCATATTGCCGAACACCATTGCCTGAACATTAATCGCCGTTCCCCAATCACCAGGGATGCCGTGCAGCCTCCGATAAGTTACTGCACGCTGGTTCATCCAGGAACCAAAGACGGCATCAATGGCGCCCCATAGCTGGGCCCACGGATCGGTTGGAAAATCCATGCCTTTCTTATCTTTTATTGTTTGCTTAAAGCGGACAACAAGATCTTTGAGGTCTTCCGCTGTTAGCTCTGTATCCAATTTTACACCGCGAGCCTCTTTGGCCTCTTCAATGATCACCTCAAACGGATCTTCCTCCTCTTTGGATTCGGGTCTGAGACCCAGGACCACGTCGCCATACATCTGGACGAATCGACGGTATGAATCCCAGCCAAATCGTTCGTTGCCGGACTGTTCGATCAACCCTTGCACCGTCTCCTCATTCAAGCCAAGATTCAAGACGGTGTCCATCATTCCCGGCATAGAGACGCGCGCCCCGGAGCGAACCGACAGCAGAAGTGGATTGGAGACATCGCCAAATTTGGCGCCCATGATTTCTTCAACTTGACTGACGGCATTTCTTACCTCCTGGTCAAGCTCCTGTGGATAATGTCGATCGTGATCAAAATAGATTTTACACACCTCGGTTGAAATCGAAAATCCCGCCGGAACGGGTATGCCAAGGTTGCTCATTTCTGCCAGGTCGGCACCTTTGCCACCAAGCAAATTTCTCATCTCCGATCCGCCTTCGGCTTTCCCTCCTCCAAAAAAATATACCAATTTCGCAGTCATCAAATGTTCTCCTTGCAAGTCCTGTGCATTTGGTTTCTTATAACAGAAATTAAGACGAACCCCGAACAAAATCACTCAAAAAAGCATTAATCTCATGTTGACAAAGAATAAGGAAGTGGCACACAAAATCCTGGGCTTGTCTGGGTTGACTATTGGTTAAGATAGACCCCCAGTTGTGCAAAAATGGCGATCCCAACTAACAACTTCGCTGCTGCATTTATATCAAGGCAACCCCCGTGGGGCCTGGCGGTACAGGCCTCCATTTACTGTCCGAGTTTCATCGCATATTCCGCGGGATTAGTGAGCACCTCCAGAGCGGTTTGAAAAACGGGATCATCTTTTCGGGTAGCTTCAACCTGCCCGCGAGAACCGAAAAGCTTTGCGGCAATTTCCCTTCTAAGGTTTCTGCGAATAAACGGCAGGTGATTATCAAACTCGTTTTCCTTGATCTGGTTGAGAGATTCGCGCGTCGCTGCCAGATGAGCTTCCAGCTCGGGTCCGAAGCTCCTTTCACCGGCTATTTTTTCCAACTCATTGATCTCGTCTTCGCCTTCCAGTTTGAATTCGAAGTCACTTGCGGCCAGGTAACTACGAAATTCTTCTATCAGACTTTTATCCATTTCAAGGTCTTCCAGGGAGCTACTCGTTTGTGATGAATAAGAAATCGCAAAATTGAAAAACATGGATTGACGAAGCAAAGAAATCTCGTAACTGGATCTTTTGGGCGGTTCGAATTCAATATCGGGTTTGATGCCGCCACCGCCAAACACCAGCCGGCCCGCTTTGGTGCGAAATTCCTTTGATGAGCTCACGCTGCTTGAATCCGAGTTAAGTTCATCGTCCTGATGTGCAAAGATCTGGGCGTCTCGATTTAGTTGAGCTAAATCCTGGATCAATCTCCCGCTGGGAACATAATATTTGGCTGTGGTGAGCCTAAGCGCGGTGTTTTGGGAAAAAGGAACTACGGTTTGAACCAAACCCTTGCCATACGTTCTGGACCCGATAATGAGACCCCGATCCAGATCCTGAATTGCTCCTGCAACGATCTCGGACGCCGAGGCTGAGAGTTCATTTACCACGACGACCATAGGAAGATCACCAAGGAGCGGAGCATTCTTGGAATAGTATTTCATGTTGGCTCGATCAGACCGTCCTTTTGTGTAGACGATTAGGTCACCTTCCGGCAAGAACAGGTCCGCAACATTCACAGCAGCGTTTAACAATCCTCCGGTATTTGATCTCAAATCCAGAATCAAGCCTTTCATGCCACGGCGAGTTAAGTCAGCCAGGGCTTCTTCCAGCTGCTCTGCTGCAAATCTGGAAAACCGAATCAATCGAATATATCCGATATCGCCTTCCATGAGGTCTGAATACGTTACGTCGTGAACCGTGATCATTGCCCGGACTAGACGAAACTCCAAAAGCCCTGTCTCAGAAGCACGTTTCACCCTTATCTTCACCGCGGTGCCCGGTTTACCTCGAAGCCTCTGTGCAACTTCGGCGAGGCGCATTTTGCTCGTTTCCTCTTCTTCCACTTCAAATATTTGGTCGCCCTCTCGAATACCGGCCTTGGCGGCAGGAGTCCCATCATAAGGGGGCTCTGCCACAATAACGGAATTTCCTTTCCTCATGATGTTCATTCCTACTCCCCCATATTTTCCTTCGGTGACGGTTCTAAGGCTTTCGTTCTCTTCTTGCTCCACAAAACTGGTATAAGGATCGAGGCGATCCGTCATTCCTTCAATCCCAGCCTTAATAAAAGCTTCCGGATCAACCTCATCCACGTATCGGACCGAGATTTCCTCATAGATCCGCTGGAAAAGGGTAATGTTTTTCCTGAGGGTAACATACAAATCCGGGTCAATCGTTGTTGTAGAATTAGCCAGCCACCCGCCAAATGTGACAGCGGATAAGACCAGTATCAAAACGACAAATGCTTGAGTTTTCCTACGCATATTCTCCTCCGAGCTTCATTTAGGCAACAGCAAGGAATAAACTGTCAGATTCTAAGGTAGTCTGGGTGCGACGATTCGCCAAACCTCTGCAAAAATATTCTCCTTCGCTGGTGTTCCATCCACAACAACAACGCGATCTGGTTCATTCCTTGAAATCTGCAAAAATCCCTGTCGAACTCGATCATAAAAGTCGGCATTCTCAGATTCTAATCGATCTCGTTCTAACCCGGCAGATCTGCCTCTTTCGAATGCGACTGCGGGGTCCAAATCGATAATGAATGTTATGTCCGGTCGAATGCTATGTGTTCCGATAGAATTTGCCATTTCTATTAATTTAAGATCAATCCCTCTACCATAACCCTGGTAAGCTATCGTAGAATCAGAGAATCGATCACAAACGATGACTGCCCCGTTCTCCTTTTTAGGTATGATTTTCTCTGCAAT
>JAUXJX010000185.1 GCA_030624545.1 Bacteroidota bacterium
ATTTATTATCTCTCGAATGCCGATCCCAGCGGCGTGGCCGGAATTGCAAAGGTCTGTTAGACCGCCTATCCTGATTTTACTGGAAGAGATCCAATTAGCAAATACTATGATCCAAAGTCATCGGAAGAAAATCCAATCTGGTTCATGGTCGATCTTGAGTTTGTAGAAAAGTTTCCATATTTCGTTTCTTTGCAAGAACTCAAGACAAATTCTGATCTCGATGGGCTTATGGTCATACGCCGGGGAATGCGGCTTTCAATTCAACCGGTGGATTCGAGGCATTTTGAGATAATCCGAGGGATGGGCGATGGCAATTGAGCTCATTTTCCTTCGGTCCATTGCGCGTAATAAACAACAATAGCGAGGATTTTGAACATGTCAGATCAAAAATCTCGAGTTGAATCAGACTCTATGGGGCAAATGAATGTCCCAATGAGTGCCTATTGGGGGGCTTCGACCCAAAGAGCAGTAGAGAACTTTCCAATCAGCGATCTTCGTTTTCCGAGAAGATATCTGCGAGCCCTTGGCATGGTCAAGATGGCTGCTGCCTCGGTCAATGCCGGCCTCGGACTATTGGAAGAAAATCTGGCGTCCGCGATCAACCAGGCGGCCGGCGAAGTGTTGGAAGGTAAGCTTGATGATCACTTCGTGGTTGATATTTTTCAAACAGGCTCCGGAACCTCCACAAATATGAATGCCAATGAAGTCATTTCCAATCGGGCGAACGAGATTCTGGGTGGGAAGATCGGCGACAAAAGCCCTGTGCATCCAAATGACCATGTAAATATCGGCCAATCCAGCAACGATGTCATACCTACCTGCATCCATATCTCGGCGCTTGAGGCAATAGAAAATGACCTGCTGCCTTCGTTGGAGAAATTGCGGTCAGCCCTGCAATCCAAGGCCGAAGAGTTTGATCGAATCATAAAAATAGGCCGAACACACCTTCAAGACGCTACTCCCATTCGTCTTGGGCAAGAGTTCGGCGGATATGCGAGTATGATCGGCCACGGTATGCGGTGTTTGAAGAATGCCGGAGCGCATCTTTCAGAGCTTGCTATCGGTGGAACGGCTGTTGGCACTGGAATTAACACGCATGTTGAATTTGCACCAAGGATAATAGAGAAAATTAACGAGATTTCCGGACTTCAATTTCGAGAGGCCGAAAATCATTTCGAGGCACAGGGCGCCAAAGACGCTACGGTTGAGACAAGTTCGGCACTCAAGACACTGTCCGTTAGTTTCATGAAGATTGCAAATGACATAAGATGGCTGGGGGCCGGCCCGCGCTGCAGCCTCGGTGAGATTTTTCTTCCCGAGGTCCAGCCCGGTTCATCAATAATGCCGGGCAAAGTAAACCCGGTTATTGCCGAAGCCGTGTGCATGGTAGCTGCCCAGGTCATCGGCAACGACGCCGTAATTACTCTGGGGGGATTATCAGGGAATTTTGAGCTGAACGTGATGATGCCGGTGATTGCATATAACCTGCTTCAGTCGATCGACCTCTTGGCAAAGGCCTCTGCGGTTTTTGCAGAAAAGTGTGTAATCGGCATCAGAGCAAATGAAGAACGCGCCAAAGAACTGGTGGAAATCAGCCTGGCCATGTGCACCGCACTGAGCCCGAAAATCGGCTATGATGCCGCCGCGCGAATTGCGAAGGAGGCTTACAAGACCGGCAAGACCGTCCGGGAGATCGCCCTGGAGCAAGACGTATTACCACCGGATGAGCTGGACAAGGTCCTGGATCCCTGGTCCATGACGGAACCTGGTGTATAATCTGATCATTACGCGTAACGGTTTCAGAATTACTAAATGCACATTTTTTTGTTAATTTCTTTCTTCTTAATCCTTTGCGCTTTTTGCGCCTTTGCGTGAGTGAATTATTCAAGTTAATCAAACATTGGGCAGAAAATCATGGCTCTTATCCATTCTGTTCGTGCATTACGATTCGTTCATTGTTTCTTTGTGGCTTTGTTTGCATATCTGCTTTTTCCAATCACCCTGCTGCCGCAAACGAAACTGCCACTAGAGAAAATCAAACTACCGTCTGGGTTTGGCATAGACTTGTTTTGTGATGAGGTTCCCGATGCACGATCAATGGCTATGGGAGCCGGGGGAACTCTATTCCTGGGAACGAGACGGGAGGGAAAGGTCTACGCCGTAGTCGATCGCGACGGCGACTTTCGTGCGGACAAAGTGTATACAATAGCGACGGATTTGTATATGCCAAATGGGGTAGCGTTTCGAGATGGTTCACTCTATCTTGCCGAAGTCAATCGCATTCTGAGATTTGACAAAATCGAGGATCACTTGGATGATCCGCCTGAACCGGTCATTGTAAACGACAAATTTCCAGGCGAGAGGCACCATGGCTGGAAGTTTATCCGGTTCGGACCCGATGGGCTGCTCTATGTGCCTGTGGGAGCTCCATGCAATGTTTGCGATAAGGAAGATGAAATTTTTGGCACCATTACCCGGATGAACCCGGACGGATCCGGTTTGGAGATATTCGCGCGCGGCGTCAGAAATTCGGTCGGCTTTGACTGGCACCCAGGGCGGAAAGAACTTTGGTTTACGGACAATGGCAAGGACATGATGGGTGATGACATTCCGCCGGATGAATTAAATCACACTTCTCCAGAAGGGATGCACTTTGGTTTCCCATATTGCCATGGCGGCGAAATTCCTGATCCTGAATTTGGCGAATCCCGCAACTGCGCTGAATTCACGGCGCCGGCGATGAAACTGGGTCCGCATGTGGCGGCACTCGGAATGCGATTCTATACAGGAAACATGTTTCCCGAGGAATTTAGGAGCCAGATCTTTATCGCCGAACATGGTTCGTGGAATCGCAGCAAGAAGATCGGATATCGAATCACGCTCGTTCGTGTTAAGAACAATCGGGCGGAAAGCTACGAAGTATTTGCCGAGGGCTGGTTGCAGGGAGAGGAGCCTTGGGGGCGTCCGGTGGACCTTCAAGTTCTCCAAGATGGTTCCATGTTGGTGTCGGATGACAGGGCAGGGGCCGTTTACCGCATTGCCTACAAAAAATAGATTTGGAATTTATTGGAACGAAGTGCGGGGGCTCAGCGGAACATCGCCTTAATGCTGCCCCACGTGTGCCGAACGCTGGAAATTTGCGGCGATACTTCACGGATCTCTGTGGTCGTTACGGCCTCGCCTTGATTGTTTATGACGGCCACTTGATAATAATAGGAGCGGCCATCAGATTTGAAGACCGATTTGTCAATGAATTCATATTTCTTTGTATCGCCCAGGGGAATTGGATTGCTTGTCGCTGAAATGAATTCCAGGTTTCCCAGCTGAGTGGGATCGAAGCCGCGCAATACCTTATATCCTTTTATCTCTGATTCGAGGCTGACTTTCCAGGTTAGGTAGACTTTGTTCAAGCCGGGTTCAGCCCGAAATTCTTTTATTACTGCGTCAGACATTCCTATTGAGATAAAAGCAAAAAGGAGAACACAAATTAAGGGGAGCGAAAGCCGTTTCATCGCAGATCTTTCCTGGTCAAATTCTTCGATACATAAAATACAGTGAAGCAGACAATAAGTCAAGCACTTTCTATATCGGCACATCTGCTGCAACAATAAATTTCAAAAGACCGAAATAATTGTTGACTTTTTGTAATAATGTAGTTATATTGTGCGCCACATCTAGCCATCGGTAATGAATATATTTGAAATTCTTCGCTAACTTCTTGCAGTTTTAGTTCAATTCTACTGAAAGACCATCGTTGGGGCGTAGTCTGTCACAAAGGATTTGTAACAAGTAGCCGAGAGGAGTGAATGCGTGAATAGACCCACCAACAATTACCTGGCCCACAACACTTCACTGGAAAAATACCTTCAGGAAATTGGCGGGGTTCCCCTGTTAACCCCGGAGCAGGAAGTCGCGCTGGCTCGCCAAATCAAGGAGGATAATGAAGAAGCGCTTGAGAAACTGACGAAGGCGAACCTTCGTTTTGTCGTTAGCGTGGCCAAGCAGTACCAAAACCAGGGGTTGTCATTGGGTGATCTAATCAATGAAGGGAATCTTGGTCTCATAAAGGCTGCAAAACGCTTCGATGAAACCAGGGGATTCAAGTTCATTTCCTACGCAGTATGGTGGATCAAGCAGTCTATCCTTCAGGCCCTGGCAGAGCAGTCCCGGGTGGTACGGCTTCCCTTGAATCGTGTCGGTGCACTGAACAGAATTGGAAAGACCCTGAGCAACCTGGAGCAGGAATTTGAAAGAGAACCTACCTCCGAGGAAATCGCTGTCGAGCTAGACATGACGCTTGCGGAGGTTGACGATGCTCTCAGAATTGCCGGCCGCCACCTGTCCCTGGATGCGCCTATGCATTCCAAAGATAACAATGAAAACAGCCTTTTGGATCTGATTGAGGATAGTGAAGAACCTTCACCGGATGATCCTCTCCTTACCGAATCGCTAAAGGTTGACCTCGAAGTTGCCCTGAACTCGCTGTCTCAACGAGAAGCAGAGGTGATCCGGTTGTATTTTGGCCTGGGCAGAGAACGCGCCCTTACCCTTGAGGAGATTGGCGAAGTCTTTCGGCTAACCAGAGAAAGAGTACGCCAAATTAAAGAAAAGGCCATTCAACGCTTGCGCCATGCCTCACGAAGTCGCGCTCTGCGTGTCTATCTAGGTTGATTGCTGGCGCTGCAACATCAGGCCGACAAAGGCCTACTTCGATTTTCTCTCCGGCAGTCCATGAATCTCTGAAGTTGCGGTTTCTGCAGTGAAATGTACAAATCTTGTCTAATAAGTTTCCGAAATTTAACAAATGTTGATATTTCCCTTGACTATTTGAATCTGGATCGTTAGATTTCAAACAATTAAAGCTACAGGCGGTATATGCGAGATACGGATGGGGGCAAAGAATTGCGGTCATTCTGCACATCCCGCTAATTTCGAGGAGCTGCCATGGAAGTTCGACAATTGAAGTTGTTGTTCTTTTCGGAAGATGAGTCCAACATTAGATGTTTTAATCTAAATTTTAGAAAAATTATTTCTGTTTTTGTCCTTTTTTCTGTGGGAGTTTTAGGGACTATTGCATTTTGCACTTACTTTTCGGTACAATAC
>JAUXJX010000561.1 GCA_030624545.1 Bacteroidota bacterium
AACGGCCTTGCTGTGCGAGACGAGATCGTTTCTCGCGCAATGGGAGGCACACACCCCGCGTTTAAGTGGGTGCAATATGACCAGTATGATTCCAGGGAAATGTCCTTCCGCCAGATCGCGTTGAAACAAGGCGCGGAAGCCGGTGTGCAAAGATTTTTGGATTGGAAGAATTCCGATGGTGCTGCACCAGTTAGTGAACGCTCAATCAACCAACTTGGCTACGTTCTGCTTGGCATGAAACGTGTGGATGAAGCCATCGAAATCTTCAAACTAAATGTGCGAGAATACGCGGAATCGTTTAATGTCTACGACAGTCTCGGCGAGGGTTATATGGTGAACGGTGACACGCTTTTGGCAATTCAATACTATGAGAAATCGATCAAGATCAATCCTGATAATACGAATGGTATTGAGATGTTGAAGAAGCTAAGGGGAGAGTAGGGCTTACTCAAAAGCAATTTAGCCACGGATGTACACGGGTTGCCACAGATGTAGATCCGTGCAAATCCGTGTAATCCGTGGTTGGCTATTCACACTACAGCGCTTTCACAACCACAACGGTTTGATCATCACGTTGATGGGTATCCTGGGTAAACTGCTTCACAGACGAAATGATGTCATCCCGAATTTGACGGGCCGTTTTTCCATCACCCGACGTGAGAATCTTGAGCAACCCGTCTTCGCCATATTCCCTTCCGTCGCTGTGCCGGGCTTCCGTAATTCCGTCAGTCACCAGGAGAAAAACATCTCCCGGTTTATACTTTACGGTGGTCTCTTCCAGGTTTGAGGAGAATTTATCCGCGTTATCGAGACCAAAGCCCAATCCACTTGGCTGAATTAATTCGACTTCCCCGGTTTCAGAGCGGTAATGATACATAGGCAGATGGCCGGCTCTTGTTACGATCAATTTTCGCACATTGGCATCAAACCATGCCCCAATGGCCGTAATAAATGATTTCCTCTCCAGATCCCTGCACAGCAGCAAATTGGCGCGGATGAAGAGCTCTCGTGGGGGTAGATCGAAGCTTTGCAGAGAGCGAAGGATGCCCTGAATTTTTGACAAATACAATGCCGCCGAAGTGCCCTTACCGCTTACGTCTCCTACAATAATCGTTACCGTATTCGGATACCCGTTGAGATAATCGAAATAGTCCCCACCCACTTCTGTGGCGGGAATCGAGATTCCGGCAATTTCAAGCTCGTCCAGTTTAGGAGTCGTTTGCGGCAAAGAGGCTAATTGAATGCGGCGGGCAATATCAAACTCCAACTTCAAGCGCTCCTGTTCCGCCAATTCCTCATACAAAAAGGCGTTTTCGATTGCGACGGAAGCCTGTTTCGCAGTTGCATTCAGGAATGACAGGTCTTCCTGGTTAAATGGTGATTCGGAGAGCATGCCCCCAATTAGCAGGGTGCCGACAAGCTTATCTTTACCACGAATAGGAATGATGTGCCGAAAGCCGCGCTGTTGAAATTCCGCTCTCAGTTCATCCGGCAGATAGTCAACGCTGAACCGGACTTCGCTGCTGAATCTTTGGATTACGTCAACAATTTTCCGTTCGATCTTTATACAGAACTCTGTCCATTCATCCCTGGAAAACCCATGTGCCTCGTGGCAGCAGCAATCTTGTTGATTCCGGAAAAACAAAACCCCTGCCCGGCTTAGGTGCATAACCTTGGCGAGTTTTTCCACGATGCCCCGGGCCAATTCCACCATACTCAAGTTTCTTGCCATCACTTCCGCTATCTCATTTGCGCTTTGCTGGTAATTATGCCGGCCACGAAAGTACTTTGCATCGATGAATCTTTGGCCAAAGCTCTTGATTTTGAGGAACACATAAGTGAGACCCAGGGCCAACACCATTAAGATGATATTTTCAAAAAGATTGCGCCGGCTTTCGGGCAGGGGTGATTCGGAAATTTCGAGGGAATGGCCGGTCACAATGATATTAGGGAGATCAAAGGTTAACTCGGCCATGGTTAACAACAACATTAACAGAAGCCCCAGCACCGCGACTCCCCAGATGATCGTGAGGATCGTATACTGTATGTTGCGTTTGACTTCCAGATTCAATTCCAGTAGCCGGTAGCGGCCGATCGTGTATAAATAGGACAAAGGAATAAACACGAGCAGGGCTCCCATAAAACCGGCTTGGATCCCAGACAAGGCCAGGGAATATTGCAATGCCAAAGCGCCTAGCGACGTAGAAATCAAAGTCCAAAAAATGATGCGATTCAACTGCTTGTATTCTATGACGATTTGTCTTCGCCGGATGAAGCGCAGCACAAGAAAGAAAAGCGACATAACCGCCGCCCCTGCAAACATGGCAACGCCTTGTTTCAAAATGTCTGCAATGCCGAGTAGAAAAAACAGAGTGGCAATGCCATAAGGTGTAGCGATCTGCCAGCTATTTGCGGGTTGATCTGTCCGTGATTTGGGGAAATAATGCGAGCTATGCAGCCAGATTGCAACCCCGAATAGGAAACCGAATAGTGCAGACACGTCGCGAAAGGCCGTGAAACTGTCAACTTCCAGATC
>JAUXJX010000136.1 GCA_030624545.1 Bacteroidota bacterium
CCGGTCACACGGCATGTTGGGTGTGGAAATCGGCGTTGCGCTAACGGTCACGGCTATCATGTTTTCCATTTATAAAGATCTCGCTTCGCACGGCAGATTGGATAGAGGGCTGTGAAAAGTGGAATGGGTCATAGCAAAATATAATTATTTCATTTACATTATACTGATGATGATCGGTCTTTGGGCGATGATTGGGAAAAACAATCTGGTTAAGAAAGTCATCGGCATGTCCATTTTCCAAACGGCGATCATCCTGTTTTATATCTCAGTCGGCACCAAGAGGGGATCGACCATTCCCATTCTCGAGCACGGCCACGCCGAGGCAGCTAACGCGGCGGAGTCCATCATCAATGCCGCCGATTACGCAAATCCCCTTACGCAAATCCTGATGCTGACGGCAATTGTCGTTGGTGTCAGCACGCTTGGTGTCGCACTGGCGGTTATCCAAAAAATCTTCAAGGAATACGGCACGGTTGAGGAAGACGAAATTCTGGAACAGATTAGATAATGTTTTTTGAACTCTTTCCCGCCTCTGTTGTTGAACAGGCCCCGGTATTGGTTGTTGCCATCCCCTTATTGTCCGCCCTTGTCATTTCTATCGTAGGTGTTGTCAATCAAAAGTATGTCCTTCCCCTCACTATTTTGTCAATGGCAGGCTCCCTGATTGCCTCGCTGATCACACTTCAACGGGTAATCGAGCACGGGCCCATCAGCTATCATCTGGGCAGTTGGATACCGCCTATTGGGATCGAATACTTTGTCGATCACCTTAACGCGCCTGTTCTTGTGCTGATTGCCGCCGTTTCCTTTCTAACGGCCATATACTCCAAGGATGTGATAAGGAGCGAGGTGCCGGACAAAATTCCTTCCTACTATGTCATCTATACGCTGCTGGTTACGGGTTTGCTTGGCATTACCATTACGGGAGACGCCTTCAATCTTTATGTCCTTCTTGAAGTCGCGGCTTTGGCCGCTTACGGGCTGATTGCTCTTCGCGGTGGCAGGGCGTATATGGCCACCTTTAACTATATCATCATGGGAACAATAGGGGCAGGCTTCTATCTTCTCGGGGTCGGCTACCTGTTCATAAAGACCGGTTCCCTGAATATGCTGGACATCGGCCAAATCCTGCCGGCGATCTATTCCGGCAACGCAGTACTGGTAGCCTTTATTCTTGTGATGCTGGGGATGTGGATCAAGATGGCTTTCTTCCCGCTTCATGGCTGGCTGCCCAATGCTTATACTTATGCGCCAACCGCAACCAGTTGCCTGGTGGCCCCGCTCATGACGAAAGTGTCCGTTTATGTGATGATTCGCATCATGTTCACCATCTTTTCGGCAGATTTTGCTTTCAATGTGCTCAAGTGGCACAACATCATTGTCTGGTGGGCTGTGATTGCCATTGTCTCGGGGTCCCTGTTTGCGCTGGCCCAAAGAAATCTCAAAAAAATGCTTTCCTACATTATCGTTTCAGAAATCGGCTATATGGTCGGAGGCATCTGGCTGGCCAATAGGGACGGCATAACGGGCGCAACTTATCATATCTTCAGCGACGCCATGATGACCCTATGCTTGTTTATGGCCGTAGGTTGTATCTGTTACAAAGCGAAGGATTGCTCTTTCGAGAATATGAGGTGGGTATTCCGCCGCATGCCTGTAACCATGGCGGCGTTCATTGTCGGGGCATTCTCCATGATTGGCATACCGCCTACCTGTGGCTTTTTCAGCAAATGGTTTCTGCTCTCCGGTGCGATCAAGGCGGACCATTGGGGCTTCGCCCTGGCTTTGATCTTCTCCAGCCTAATCAATGCTGTTCTATTTTTTCGCCTTTTTGAGATTGGCTACTTTGGCAAGCTCAGAGAGAGTAAGGAAGGCCAGGAACCATCGCATCATCATCAACCGAAGATTTCGGTAAAAGAAGCCCCTTTAAGCATGGTGGTTCCCCTTGTTGTAGTTGCTATGTCATTGATCTTTCTTGGGCTTTATACGAATGAAATCGTCACGAATCTGATCGATTTCGTAATTCCGAAAGGACTAATGGATGTCGGTAGCTAACCTTCACAAAAAAAGTTCGACTATTTGAATCGATTTTGATTGACATGGATTTGTCCTATATGCAAAGCACCGTTTCGGTCATGCCCCTGATTGTGGTTCTGATTTCCGCCCTGGCGGCGATTCCGATCTCCATGAGCGGTCGCTATCCGAACCTGCGGGAATTCTGGACGCTGCTGGCTGCCAGCGCCAAATTCCTCCTTGTTGCTTCCATGGTGCCCTGGATTTTGGCTGGCAACACCTACGAGCTGACTCTCTTTCAGGTGCTTCCCGGGCTGGCCATAGCGTTCAAGGTAGACGCGTTCGGCATCCTGTTCGCCCTGGTGGCTTCGTCTCTTTGGATTGTGACTTCTGCTTATTCAATCGGCTATATGCGCGGACTCAAGGAACACGCGCAAACCCGGTATTTTTGTTTCTTCGCCCTTTCTTTGTCAGCCACACTCGGCGTAGCCTTTGCGAGCAATCTGTTAACTCTCTATATTTTTTATGAATTCCTCTCACTGTCCACTTATCCCCTGGTCACGCATCATCAGGATGAGGAGGCCCGGAGCGGGGGAAGGAAATACCTGACCTTTTTGCTTGGCACGTCGATTGGTTTTGTGCTGCCCGCCATGTTGATCACCTACGCCATGACCGGAACCTTGTCATTCTCCGGCGAAGGAATCTTTGCGGACAAAGCCGCCGGCTTTCCTCTTTGGATTTTGCTGCTCATGTTTCTTTTCGGATTTGCCAAAGCGGGAATTATGCCTTTTCATTCCTGGCTCCCCGCGGCTATGGTCGCGCCAACGCCTGTAAGCGCGTTGCTCCATGCTGTAGCTGTCGTGAAAGTCGGCGTGTTTTGCATCGTGAGAATCATTACGGGAGTATTTGGCCTTGATTTACTGGCCGCTCAAAACCTCAATTCCATTATTGTCTACATCGCCGGGTTCACAGTGATTGTTGCCTCTCTTATTGCGTTATCTCAAGATAATCTGAAGCGTCGACTCGCGTTTTCAACCATAGGCCAGCTTTCTTATATCGTTATGGCAGTCGGGCTTACTTCCGGCAAGGGTGTAATCGGCGGCATGGTTCATATCGCCATGCACGCATTCGGAAAGATTACCCTGTTCTTCTGTGCCGGCGCCATCTTTGTGGCAACCGGCAAAAAATATGTCAGCGAGATGGTGGGCATTGGCAAGAGAATGCCGATCACCATGCTGGCATTTTTTTTCGGTTCTTTGAGTGTCATTGGCTTGCCGCCCGGCGGAGGATTGATCAGCAAATGGTACATGGTGCTCGGCGCGTTGGAGGCAGACAAAATTCCGATTTTGGTTTTTTATTTGATCAGTTCTTTACTGAATGCAGCCTACTTCCTGCCCATTGCGTACAAGGCCTTCTTTTGCACGCCGGAGGAGTCCATGTTTGAGAACAAGATTGACGAAGCGCCACTGTGGTGCTTGGTCCCATTGGCCGTCACGGCGCTGTGTTCGATTGTGTTGTTTTTTTATCCCCAGCCATTTTTTAACCTGGCAAAATTGGCGGTAGGAATATGAGGAGGACAGATGTTTGAAAATGAGCAGAAAGAAAAACTGAAACCCGAATATTTTGACAGGCCCGAAACCAGGAAGAAGCTATGGGTGCTGCTTTGGGGATTCTGCATTTTTTCGGTGATCGCGGAAATATTTGTTCATCGCCATGGGCATTTTGGCGCCGAAGGGAGCAATTCCATCGACGGCTGGCTTGGCTTTTACGCTTTTTTGGGTTTTTTGTCCTGTTTGGCCCTCATACTAATTGCAAAATTTCTCGGATTGTTTTTGAAGAAGCGACCGGATTACTACGATGATCGCCATCAATGAACTGCCGCCCGGCTTAATTCTCATAGTTGGCGCGCTCTTTGTTCCGTTATTGAAAGGGCATCTGAGAAATCTTTTTGTAATTCTTTTGCCGGTGCTGGGCTTTTACTACATCTATCAACTGGAATCAAATGCTCTGGTAACCCTTCCTTTCCTTAAGTATGAATTAACCATTCTCCGCGTTGACAAACTAAGCAAAGCGTTTGGTTACATTTTTACTCTCAGCGCCTTTGCCGCTTTTATCTATGGGTATTATGAAAGGCGGAGTACACAGTTCGTCGCTGCACTGATGTACGTCGGCAGCTCACTCGGTGTCATATTTGCGGGGGATCTATTTACGCTCTACATCTGCTGGGAATCCATGGCAGTAACTTCGGTATACCTCATCCTGGCGCGAAAAACAGAAAAATCAATGGCTGCCGGAATCAGGTATTTGCTCGTCCACATTTTTGGCGGACTGGTCCTACTTGCCGGAATTGTAATGACGGTTCATCAGTCGGGCTCAATAGCCTTCAATAGCTTTGCGACAGTGAATCCGGGAACCGTACTCATCCTAATCGGATTTTTGATCAATGCCGCAGCCTTTCCATTTTCGACCTGGCTGCCGGATTCCTATCCCGAGGCGACGGCAATGGGGGGTGTTATTCTCAGTGCATATACGTCCAAAACGGCGGTTTACGCTCTAATTCGCGGCTTTCCCGGTTGGGAAATTCTGGTGTTTGCCGGATGCCTCATGGCCATTTATGGAATCATTTATGCCTTGTTAGAAAATGACATGCGCCGTATTTTGGGATACAGCATTATCAACCAGGTGGGATTCATGGTGTGCGCCGTGGGAATTGGAAGCACTCTGGCGCTGAACGGTGCAGTGGCGCATGCCTTTACTCACATCGCCTATAAAGCCCTGCTGTGGATGTCTGCGGGGGCTGTGCTCTATCGGGTGGGAAAAAGCAAATGTACGGAATTGGGGGGCTTGTATCAAACCATGCCATGGTCGCTTATTTTCGGTGCCATAGGAGCACTTTCTATCTCATCCGTTCCGTTAACCAGCGGTTACACGAGCAAAACCATCATTCTCCTTGCCGCTGAGAATGAACATCTGGTTTGGGTATGGCTGATTCTCGAGATTGCCTCTGCCGGTGTGTTTTTGCATGCCGGTATTAAATTTCCCTATTTTGTCTTTTTTGGCAAAGACAGCGGTCTGCGCCCCAAGGAGACCGATAAATCTATGCTAATTGGAATGGGTATACTTGCATTTATCTGTATTTATCTTGGCTGCTTTCCCGGAATATTATACGACATTCTGCCTGATACGGAACTCGTCAAGAGCTATATGCCTCACACATTTGGCGATATCTATATTGGGAATTTCGCTCACGTTGTTACCCAATTACAACTTCTATTGTTTTCCGGTCTGGTGTTCTTTTTGTTTTTACCTCTGCTCAAACGGACCGACACGATTTCCATCGACATCGACTGGATCTATCGCAAGGGCGGTGGGCTGTTTTACAGGATTGTGGACAGGGGATTAAACGGCATCAACGACATTGCCGACAAAATCCTTGTCGCGGGATTAACCGCAACAATTGCCGCTTTTGTCCGGAACGCGCCTGCTCAAATCTTGTATGCTGTGTTGACCCCCATATGGGTAATTTCCGGTGTTGGCGAGGCGGATAGGGCCATTCGAAAGCAAAAGTTATTCGATGCCATTAGCCAGAATACTCTGCCGATAGGCCTGGCTGCCGCCATTGGGGTTTTACTCCTGGGTGGACTATTCTTTCTGTAGGATTCGTATAGCTTGTGATGGGCCTTCCCGGCTGAAGGTCGTGAGATTGAAATTCCGGCAAATAAACGACGTGTGCCAGATCCCTGTGGTTAAGGAGAATACCATATTCAAAAAAAGAAGCCCCGCCGAAGCGGGGCCACAACTCGTAAGTTGATCGTTTTATTGAGCCGGCTTCCCTACTTTCAATTCTTCAATATTACAACCACGTCTTCACCCTTGATTGGATTGCCACCGAATTCCTCCAAAAGGTTGCCAGATAGCTTCAATACGCGCACGTCCCCATCCGCTACATCGCCAAGAGCATTTATTATTTTTTTAGTTTGGAATCTAAGCACTAAATCATTATACCCGTCCGGCCCATCTTCCGTGCAGTCCAACGCGCTCTCCTTCCCGATAAATGGCTCGAAAGGCGTTGCCACGTCTTCCAGACTCCAGCGGATGGGTTCAACTCCCTCTAATCGTATTGTTGAAAC